>NZ_CAAAFT010000043.1:10783-12362 GCF_900634765.1 Candidatus Protofrankia californiensis
GTGCCCGGACCGACCGGAGCCTGGATCGGCGGGAGCCCGGTAACCGTCACTTCCGGCCGGGGCCTGCCTGGTCGCTCATCCAGGTCAGATCGGGCACCCGGACGTGGAGCCGGTCCGCTATCTCCTCGACGGCGAGACCCAGGCCGATCGCCTCACGGATCGCCAGGCCGCGGACGACACGCAGACGCACCCGCTGAGGATGATCTTCCCAGAGCAGATCGTGAGCGACCGCTGCGCGCTCGACCGGGTCGGAGATCGCGAGGATTTCGTCGAAGAGCAGCACAACGGACATGGTCCTGCGACTGTGACCATCCAGCAAGGGCACGCCGTGTCCAGGTGTTCACGGTCGTGGCCGGCTATGCGGCCGGATCCCGGAGATCCTGGATCGGGCCCGTTCCGTCGATCACCGGCAGGTGAACCCGTGATGCTCCCGGGCCGCCGCGGGCCGTTCGCAAGGAGCGTTGGCCTGCGGAGCAGGCAATCCACAGGAACATCGCGGGCAGTCGTCCAATAGCTCGGCATGGGCTTCGCCGCAACGCAGGATGACCGCTTCACCCTCCGGGGTATCCACAATCTCGCCTGTCGGGCTGTAGACCAGACATCGCGGATTCAGCCAGGAGACGTTGAACGTCAACGACTGCCCCGGATGAATCGGGTAGGTGCCCCCGCTGAAGGGACCGTCATCGAGCACACCGAGTATCACATCCGACACCATCATGGATACTGACGATAGGCGCCGGATGCTCTCTCGTTGCTCCCAGTAAAGGATTACACACTTTTTGTGTCAGGCGTTTTGCCGTGACGGGTGACACGGTGACCTGAAAAGGACGATTTTCCCTCGGGGCCCAGCTTTCTGGACCGCCGAGAGCCCCTGCCGTAGGGGGGTCAAGTAGCCGTCCGCCCATGTGGCCGAGGTCGAGATACCGTTTGGTGGAGTACCTCCGTACTTGTATGGTGTCCGCCCGCGTGGCCCACGCCAAGATGGACCTGTAGGCGTCGTAGGTGCCCCGGGCGACTTCCGTGATTGCCGTCCCACGGGCGGTTCCTCGGACAGGTCGTGTATATGGCGCATCGGACGCCGCTCCTCCTGGAGGCCAAAGGCGACGCGATCATGCTTTTTTCGCGCTACCGGAGGTCTAGGTCCCCGGGCCACCAGGAGGCGTGAAGCGCTCCACCTGACCACCGCAGACCGAGGAGATTTCGAATGAGTCATGTGAAGTTCGCCACCCGTGACGGTACCCCCTGGATACCCCAGTACATCGTGGCTATAGACGCCGAGAAATGTATCGGCTGTGGTCGTTGCTACAAGGTCTGCGCCCAGAGCGTGCTCAGGCTGATGGGCGTGAACGACGAGGGCGAACTGGTCGATCCCTTCGACGACGATGAAGAGGTCGAACGCAAGATTATGACTATCGATGCTGCCGGCAAGTGCATCGGCTGCAACGCCTGCATCCGAGTATGCGGTCCGCGCTGCCAGACCTACGCGCCGGCGGAGGCGGCCTGACCGGCCGGCATTTCCAGTTCGCACGGTCGTGTCCCGGCTGGCTCCCATGGCGGCGTCGGACTGCCTGCCGGCCGG
>NZ_CAAAFT010000043.1:12754-18762 GCF_900634765.1 Candidatus Protofrankia californiensis
ATCCTGTTTCGATCAAGAGATTGAGTGCGGAAACGGCTGTTATCACGACCGTCTACTCTCTCACTGTCATGATTCGACGGTATTAGATCATGGATCGACGTCGGAATGGATCAGCGCTACTTGGCCAACGCTCCGGACGGTCCGCACGTCGTCTCCGCTGCTTCGTGCGTGTATCCGCTGGGGGACCGGCTGTCTCCCGCAACCTCGGTGTGAGTCCGCCACCGGGGAATCAGTGCGCCGGGGGAATCAGCGTCGACCGGTCGAACCGGCGGCGGGCAGCGGGTGGCGAGCGACGAAACCCAGGACCGGCCTGCTGGTACCAGACCGGCGCCGGCCCACTCTTCAGCCAGCACAACACCCAGCCGGCACAACAGCGACGTCCTCGTCGCCCTCGGTAGGCGCCGGAAAGTCGATCAGTAGTGGTGTCCAGCTCCTGACCTGGATCTCCTGGTCGGTGAACCAGTTGTCCGACGGTGCTGTCTGCAACACTTTGCGCTCGGCTGTTCCTCCGGGACCGGCCAAAAGCCACGAAATCGTGGTTTTCATGCTGCTTTTGTCCCACCGGAGGCAGGTTCGGGGGAGGGGACAGAACGAAACACGGCGGATACACCGATAGTCTGCGTGTCTGCGGCACTGCGACGGTGAGCGCAGGAGAGCAGCGCCTGCCGATACATGAGCGGAAGAATCATGGTCGCGAAGGACGAGAGCTCGGACATGTGTGAGGAGCGAGCCAGTGGCTGGCCGGGACGTCGACTATGATCGCCCGATTCTGCTGGGCTGCGGGCGATGCGACGTGCAGTGGACGGCGTTGACCGCTGCCCACTGTCCGAGCTGCCACGAGACCTTCGCGGGGGTGGGCGCCGGGTTCGACGCCCACCGCGTTGACGGCCGGTGCATCCCGCCCGAGCAGGCGGGCCTGCGCCTTGACGGCGGATACTGGGTGAGCAACGGTGAACGAGCCCCAGGAAAGATCTTGAAGGCGCCGCACCATCCCGGGATCCGCCAGGCCGGCTAGCGGCCAAAGGCAACGCGATCATGTTTTTCTCGCGCTGCCGGGAGGCCCAAGTGCCCGGACCGCCGAGGGTCACGTGTCGAGCCGTATCCATACCTGGCCGTTGTCCACTCGCAGGGGCAACTGCATGAGCTTGGCGCCCGGGGAGTTCAGGCACGCGCCGGAGTGCGCGTCATAGCAGAATCCATGGCGCGGGCAGGTGAGGGTGCCCGTGGCCGGGTCGAGCTGCGCCACGTTGATCGGCAGACCCTGGTGGGCGCAGATGTCACGGTAGGCGGTGAGCCGACCGTCCAGGCTGATGACCACGACATCGGCCTCGGCGCCGTCGGCCCGCTCAAGGTGCAACGCCGTGATCGGCCTGTCGCCGAGGTCCGCCGCCGTGCCGACCGCCACCCATCCGCCGTCGCGGTTGCGCACCGGGCCCAGCGGGATCAGTGTCGGGGACGGATCACCCGCGAGCATCACCACGCGCACGATCGGTTCGACCCCGCCGATCAGAGCCTCCTTGACAACTTCCCGCAACGTCACCCCGGCCAGGGCGCGGCTGTTGCAGGTACCGCTGACCCGCAGGAACGCGGTGTCCCCGTCCACCCGGACCAGCTCCGCGTCCCCGCCGTGTGCCCGCAGGTACGGGCGGACCTTCTCCAGCGCACGCAGCGACTCGGTCACCGGCGTGGGCTGGAGGATCCCGTGCACGGAGAAAAGCAGCCGCACCACGGGATCGTCCGCGAGCCCGAACAGCAGCTCCCGACCGCGGTGATCCCCACGCAGCTTGTGGACGATCGCGTTGATCCCGCTGCCGTGGAGAGCCTCGACAGCGTGCCGCAGCTGCTCAGCTCGTTGCCGGGCCGCCGGTTCCAGCTCCCGGACGCCGGCTGCCGCCTCGTCGAGAGCTTCTGACAGCGCGTCGAAGCCGGGTTCGTCCCGCGTCGGCCCGGTCGGCCGGGTGTCGCTCATTGCTGGACTCCTTGTCCGTGTCCCCCGGGTCAGACCGCACCGTTGATCACGAACTTGCTCAGTTGCCGGCCGGTCCGTCCGTCGTAGGCATGCACCGTGCACACCAGACAGGAGTCGAAGCTGCGGGCCACATGCCCGAGCTCCACCGGGTCGTCGGCGTCGGCGACCGGTGAACCGACCAGCGCCTGTTCGATCGGGCCGGGCGTCTGCGAGCCGTCCCGCGGGCCGATGTTCCACGCGGTCGGCGTGACCACCTGGTAGTTCGCGATCCGGCCGTCGTCGATGACTATCCAGTCGGCAAGCGACCCGCGGGCCGCCTCGGTGGCTCCGAAACCGCGGCCTTCGGTGTGCTCGACCGGTTTGGTGTAGAAGCTCTCCCGCAGCTCGAGCTGATCGAGCCACTGTCGCGTCCACTGGTAGTACTTGGCAGCCTCGTGCATCCGGGCGAGCTGGCGGACCATCACCGACGATCCGATCCGGGCGATGATGTCGATGAACAGCGGGTCGTCGTCCTGGTGGGCGGCGGCGCCGGGAGCGCCGGCGGCTATCCGGCGGGCCAGCGGCCCGGCCTCCATCGGGACGTATCCCTGCCCCGGCACGTGGTAGCGCGGCGATTTCGCCCAGCTGTACTTGCCCTGCTCGCGCCCCACCTGCGGATCGACCGGTCTGGTCTCGCCCTCGAACGGGTGGCGTGCCTGCGTCCCCTCGTAGAAGGAGTGGGTGACGTCCTCACGGACCCGGGCTTGGTCGAAGTCGAAGAACTCGCCGTTCGCGTAGATCCCCGAGCGGGCGATCAGGGCCGCGTTACGCCCCTCGATGCTCGGTGCCGTGTAGAGATCGGGGTGGAAGTAGGTGCCGGTGGCCAGGTAGTTGCCGATCCCGCCGCCGTAGGTGTCCAGGCCGATGTCGCGGCTGTAGCGGATGAAGAAGCCGCAGTCGCTGTCATGCTGCGAGGAGTTCTCCTCGACCCAGGCCAGCACGTCGTCCCAGCTCCGGTTGGCCAGCCACCGCTCGACCGAGCAGCCGAGCCAGTGCTTCTCCAGCCAGTTGTTCTTCCAGTGTTCCAGGATGGCGATCGACCGGGTGACGTCGGACAGGGTCGGCGCCCCCATGACGCCGCCGGGCACCATGAAGCTGGAGTGTGGCCACTGCCCACCGAAGATCGCATAAACCTCGGTCGGCTTGCCGGACAGGACGACTCCCGGGGCATAACTGGTGCCGGTGTACGGGGTGAACCGCCGGACGGCTTCGTCGTACAGGGGCGAGCGCGCGTACTTCTTGTTCGTCAGGTCGATCGCGAACAGCGCATAGAAGTAGCGCGGGATGCTCTGGAGCGTCTCGCATGCCTGCGCGATGTTACGGACCAGCGTGGCGTTGGGCGGCATCCGGGTGCGCCATGCCACGTCGAGGGCGTACGCGGACTTGTACAGATGGCTGCCACCGCAGATGCCGCAGATGCGTGGGGTCACGATCAGGCCGGCCTGGGGGTCCTTGCCCCGAAGGATGATCTCGAAGCCCCGGAACATCGACGCCTGGGTCCACGCGGAGGTCACGACACCATCGCTGATCGTCACCCGGACGTCCAGGTCCCCCTCGACCCGGCCCATCGGGCTGACGTTGAGATCGACGGTGGTCATCGGTGTCCTTCTTCCATCCGGCGCGGTTTCCGCCCGTAGCCGCGGAGCCGGCCACGAAGCTGGTCGGGGAGCTGGGGCAGGCGGGTCGTCAGACGACGAACGTGTCCTTCTTCGACCAGTCCGGAGCGGCGATCTTCGCGATCGCGGACTGGGCCAGGTAGGTGAGGTGGCGGGTGCCTTCGGGGACCTCCCGGGGGATGACACCGACGGCCTTGCGCGTCCGGAAGACCGTCCCCGGCTCGAGGTCGAAGAACGGGAACTCGGGCTCGGTGCATCCGATGCACGGCACGCCCGCGCGGGTCTTGGACGACTGGCCGTTCCACAGGATGCGGTTGCACGGCGAGTGGGTCATCGGGCCGCGGCAGCCGAGCTCGTAGAACAGGCAGCCCGTGCGGGTGCCCTCCCCGAACGTGGTGGTGGACTGCTTGTATTCGAAGAACTCCGTGCGGGTGCATCCGGTGTGCGTGAAGGTCGTGAAGAACGTCCGCGGCCGCTGGAGCTCGTCCAGGTCGATGTCGGCGGCCCGGCCGGTCGCCAGCGCGACGAGGACCTGGGTGATCCAGTCCGGGTGGGCCGGGCAGCCCGGGATGTTGATGACCGGGAGCCCGCCGCGCGAGCGGAACTCCGCGCCGAGGAAGCCACCTCGTTCGCGCTTGTGGAACTGCAGGCCCGTCGAAGCGGTCGGGTTGGGAGCCGTCGCCGCGATCCCGCCCCAACAGGCGCAGTCCCCGATCGCGACCACGGTCTGGGCCGTTCCCGCCAGGTCGATCAGCCAGTCCTTCATGGGCCGGTCGGCGAACATGTCGTAGCGGCCGGTGCCCTCGGGCCCCTCGATCACGGAGCCCTCGAACACGAGGACGTCCACCGGTGTCTCGCCGCGGGCGCAGGCCCGCAGCAGCTTCCGTGCGTCCGCTCCCGACTCCGCCGCGAGGGAGGGGTGCCAGAGCAGGTCGAGCCCGAACCCGGTGACGAGGTCTACGACGTTCGGCTCGTCGGAGTTCAGGAAGGACATGGTGTTCCCGCTGCACGCTCCCCCGTGCAACCACAGCACGGACGGCATCGGTCCTCCTCTCGGGTAACCCCAGGTCGGGGTTACGTGATCGTGCCCCCACGTGATCCGGGGACGGGGTTCTCCCGGACCGCCCGGGTCGGCTTCCGGACCTACCGGGAGGAACCCCGGATCGGTGGGAACCCCGGGCGCGGGAAGAACATGGTCGTTTCGCCGTCGGCCCGTCGCCATGATCCCATGGTGTCGGCGGTCCACCCTTGCCGGAGCCCGGACGTATGACCGCCATCACGTAATGATCATTTCGCCTCCCGCGTGCCCGGCAACACCGGGGTCCCACAGATGATCAGGTCCTGCCAGTGCCCTGCCGATGACTGCATGGCCGTCAATTTCAGGACATTTCATCCGCGGGCGACGTGGTGCCCGGTTTGATGCCGCGGTGAGTATTTCCGCCGGAGTCCGCGCGGGCCGCCGGAGGCTGTGCGGCGTGGCGGCCATAACACGTCGAGACCCGGAGCACACTCCGCCGGCGCGGAAGGCGCGGCGCGACGGCCGGGTGTTCCGCACTGTTTTCGGTGGGCAAACCGTTGTATTACCGGCGATCGGTGTCGAGCGGGTCTGAGGTAGCTGGGGCTGCTGGTCCCGGAAGAAGCACTGACGTTTCCACTGCGTCACATCGGTGGTGTTAGCCTGCCGCCGTCACGGTCGGACGTTCGCGATGCCCCTCATGTAGGACAGCTATCACCATCCGGGAGAAGTGCATTGATTGAAACCTTATCCGGTCCTGCACGAAAGGCATTCGTGCGACTGGTTGCCGAATAGGTTGATCTTCTCGAAAGGTGGCAAGTATGGCTCGCGACACAGCGTCGGCCGGCGCTGCCGTGCCGGTTCCCGACGACCTGTCGCCGTTGGTGCCCAGGCCCCGGGTGCCGACGGAGGGACCTCCGCGTGGACGCCCGGGCACGTCGGCGGCTGTTCCGGCCGGCAGACGGCTGGGGCCGGTGGCCGGCGGGCTCGTCATCGTGCTCGGTGCGATCTACCTGGTCTGGCGGACGGCGACACTCGGTGGCACCAGCGCGATCGGTTGCCTGTTCTACGGCGCGGAGCTGGTCACCTACGTGGCCGCATCGTGGACGGCGGTGATGCTCGGCCGCCTGCGACCCGGCGGTGTCCGCCAGGCCCCACCGCCGGTGGGCACCCTGGACGTGTTCGTGACGGTGTGCGGTGAGCCTGCGTCCATGGTCGAGCGGACCCTGCGCTTCGCCCTCGCCGTCGACTACCCGCACCAGACGTACGTCCTCAACGACGGCCGTATCGCCGGCCGGAAGGACTGGCGGGAGATCGACGCGCTCGCGGCCCGTCTCGGTGTGCCGTGCTTCACCCGGGTCGACGGTAC
>NZ_CAAAFT010000043.1:18787-22178 GCF_900634765.1 Candidatus Protofrankia californiensis
GGCGGAAGGACTGGCGGGAGATCGACGCGCTCGCGGCCCGTCTCGGTGTGCCGTGCTTCACCCGGGTCGACGGTACGCCGGGAAAAGCCGGTAATCTCAACCACGCGCTGGCCCGCACCGACGGTGACGCGATTCTGACCCTCGACGCGGACCACCTCGTGGTTCCGGACCTCGGGGAGCGGGTGGTCGGTTATCTACGTGACCCCGGCGTTGGTTTCGTCTGCACCGCCCAGTGTTTCGACACGGGCCGCATCGACATCCTGAACAACGCCGAAACCATATTCTACCGCTCCCTGCAGCCGGCGAAGGACCGCGACAACGCCGCGTTCTCCTGCGGCAACGGAACGCTGTACCGGCGATCCGCGCTCGAATCGGTCGGCGGATTCAGCGAATGGAACATCGTCGAAGACGTGCAGACGTCGTACGAGTTGCATTCTCATGGCTGGTCCAGCGTCTACCATCCTGTCCCGATTTCGATCGGGACGGCGCCGGCGACGGCGGCCGTCTATGCCAAGCAGCGCCTGCGCTGGGCGATGGACGGCACCCGGCTGCTGCTGTTCGACAACCCGCTGGTCAAGCCGGGCCTGAGCGGCTGGCAGCGGGCACACTACCTGCACACCAGCCTCAGCCCCCTGCTGGCGTCCGTTCAGATGATCTTTGCGATGGGCCCGGTGCTGTCCATCGTCTTCCGTTCCCAGCTCTCCTCCGCGGCATCCCAACAGTCGTATCTGCTGTTCGGGCTGCCCTACCTCGCCAGCACCCTGCTCTTCATCGCCGCATACGCGGGGATGAGGTCCACACCCCGCACGGTGGGAAGCGTGCTGTTCAACTCCCCGATCTATCTCCTCGCGCTCGCGCGCGTCGCGTCCGGATACCGACCCCGCTCGTCCGGTACCACCGAGAAGGCGTTCCAGCCGAGGATGTCGCTGCTCGTACTTCCGCAGATCCTCCTCGTGGTCGTACTCGTGTTCTCGATCGTTTTCTACGCGTTCGACACCCGGGCGGAGCGCCCGGTGTTCGCGCTGGTGTGGGCGGGGATCCTGCTCGTGACCATGGCCGGGCCGCTGTCGGCGGTCAGCGAGCGGCGTGCCGTGGTCGAGCGCTGGCAGGTTCCGATACGCGGGACGATCCTCCTCGCCGTCGCCCTCCTGTCGGCATGGACGTTCGCGCACTGATCAACCGGTCGGTGGTTCACGGCGGGTGACGGTTCACAGCACGGCAGCGGCTCGGGTGGGATCCGGCTGGGGCGGTCCGGCCGGATCCCACCCGCCGTCCGATCGGGCGTAGGGGTACCACAGCCCGTCGCGTCCGAAGCGGAGCTGTACCCCACCGGCGGTGATCCTGTTCCGATGCACTCTCACGCTCTGGCCGGACACCGTCCGCAAGGCCACCTTCGCGGCCTTCAACGCGTCCGCGTCAGCTCCACCCGTGTCCGGTTGCCAGGTCTCGCGGAGGAGCTCAAGCGCGGTGGCGCCACCGTAACGCCAGGCCAGCCCCCAGCGGGCCAGTTCGCGACCGGCCACCCCCGAGCGGGCCACCAGGGTTGGGAAGGCGGACGTACCCAGCGCCCGGTCGGCACGGCGCGCGAGATCGACCTCCGGGTCGAGGTCGAGCCCGCCGCTGCCGATGCCGACCGCGAGTTCCCACGCTCGGACGGCCGCGTCCGCGGCCAGGGCAAACAGATCGTCGCGTACCGTGGCATCGCCAGCCGGGCCGCCGGCCTTGCCGCCAACCGGGCCACGGGCCTTGTCACTTCCCGTGCTTCCGGTCGCGCTGCCTGGCGGTGGCTCCACCGGCAACGCAGCCGGATGGCCGGGCTGCTCGGGCGGCATCGGCGGGGTGGGTATGGGTCCGGCCGGAGGGAGCGCACCCAGTATGGTCCGTGCGTCCACCCCTTCGTCATGATCTGTGGCCGGTGACGACGTGCGTGCGATCGCTGGAGATCCGGGAGGCCCGGATCCTCGGGTGGTTGCGTGGCGTGGCGGCGACTCGGCGGGGGTGGCCGCACCACGGCGGCGGGACCGCAACCCTGCCAGCACCTCCTCGCGGGTACGACCACGCAGCAGCAGGAGGACGAACGGATCGGCGTCCAGAGCGTCCGCGACCAGATAGCAGACGGCAGCGGCGTGCTTGCAGGGGTTGGCGGAGTCCGGACAGGTGCAGGACGGCCCGACCTCACCCGCGCCGGGCAGCAGATCCAGGCCGGTACCGGCGATGTCGTCGGCAACCTGCGGGGGCAGTTCTCCGTCGAGCAGGGCAGCGGTGTGCCCGAGCTGGGCCGCGACCGCGTCCAGCAGCCGGGCCCACTCGTCGTCATCGAAGGTTCGCACCCGGATACGGACCGTATACGGCCGGATCCGGCGGCCCTGCACCGGCGCCCGCGCTTCGCCGACCATGACGCGCAGCTCGCCGACAGCTCCACTGCGGGCATAGGTCCGCCCGCGCGGAAGCCGGTTCGGATCGAGGCGGGCACGTTGCTCCAGGGCGTCCACCCATGCCTTACCCCACCAGGTGCGCCCGAACGCCCGTCGTCTCCCCGACGTCGGTGCCGGGCGGGAGCCTTGGGAGGCTGCCACCCGGGTCGCCGTCCCGCGCCCCGCGCTCACATCCGGCTCCGCAACGACACGAGATCGGCGAGGTCGTCGTCGGAGAGTTCGGTGATCCATCCCTCACCGGAACCGATCACCGCGTCCGCCAGTTCCCGCTTGGTCTCCAGCAGGGACGCTATACGGTCCTCCAGCGTGCCTTCGGTGACCAGCCGGTGGACCTGAACCGGACGGTCCTGCCCGATCCGGTATGCGCGGTCGGTCGCCTGATCCTCCACAGCCGGATTCCACCAGCGGTCGTAGTGCAGGACGTGGGTTGCGCGGGTCAGTGTCAGCCCGGTGCCACCGGCCTTGAGCGACAGCAGGAACACGGGTACCTCGCCGGCCTGGAACCGGGCGACCATCGTCTCCCGCCGCTTCACCGGCACCCCGCCGTGCAGGAACAGCGACTCCATCCCACGACCGGCCAGATGCCGTGCCAGCAGCTTGGCCATCTCGGTGTACTGGGTGAACACCAGCATGGACTCCCCGCCCGAAATGATTACATCGGTCAGCTCGTCGAACGCGGCGAGCTTTCCCGACCGGCCGGCGATCGGCCCGGACTGTTTCAGGTAGTGCGCGGGATGGTTGCAGATCTGCTTGAGTGCCGTGAGCAGCTTGAAGACCAGACCGGCTCGCTCGATGCCTTCCTTGCCCGCGATGACGGCCATGGTCTCGCGGACGACGGCCTCGTACAGGGTGACCTGTTCGGACGTGAGCGCGACGATGCGGTCCGTCTCGGTCTTGGGCGGCAGTTCCGGCGCGATGCCCGGATCGGACTTGCGCCGGCGCAGCAGGAACGGCCG
>NZ_CAAAFT010000043.1:22580-23918 GCF_900634765.1 Candidatus Protofrankia californiensis
CCGGTCAGGGCGATCCGGGCCGGCGACGGCAGCCGGCGCAGTTCCTGGGCGGTGCGCGACAGCGGGTTCTTCGCATGCTGTGCCTCGTCCGCGACCACGAGCCCCCAGCCGACCGCGGTGAGCGCCGGAGAGTCCAGGCGGACCACACCGTAGGTGACCAGCACCACCTCATCGGCAGCCAGATCGACGAGGTGCCGTTCGCCGCCGTGGTAACGCCGGACCGGGACGCCGGGGGCGAACCGGTGCAGCTCACGTTCCCAGGTGCCGAGCAGCGACGTCGGGCACACCACCAGCGTCGGGCCCGCGCATAAGGCCCGACGGTGCAGGTGCAGGGCGATGACCTGGATCGTCTTGCCCAGACCCATGTCGTCGGCCAGGCAGCCGCCGAGCCCGAGTTCGCACATCCCGGCCAACCACGACACGCCGCGCAACTGGTAGGGGCGCAGGGTGGCGACCAGATCGGCCGGCGGTTCCAGCGGCGGCGGGGTGGCGGCGGCGGTGGCGATGCGCTCCGCGAGTTCGGCCAGCGGCCCCTCGGCGACGACCGGCACCTTCGTCCCGTCGATGTCGGCGGTGCCGGCGAGGACCGCGCCCAACGCCTCGATGGTTCGCATATGTGTACGCGGCGGGCGGCGCATCCGTTCGAGCAGGGCCGGGTCGACCGTCACCCACCGGCCACGCAGCCGCACCAGCGGACGCTTCACTTCGGCGAGCGCGCCCACCTCTTCTTCGGTGAGCAGAAACCCACCCAGCGTGAGCTGCCAGCGGAACCGCAGCAGCGTGTCAAGGTCGAGCCCGGCGGACGTGATCGTGGCGGGTGAGGGAGTGGAGCTTGCCACCGCCTGGAGCACAAGCCCGTCCGTGACCAGTTCGGCCGGCCACAGGACCTCGATGCCGGCGCCGGCGAGTTCCCCGGCGACCGGGCCGAGAAGCTGGCCGACGGCATCATCGTCCAGATCCACCGCGGACGGTGTGGCCGTCTGCAACGCCGCCCGCAGCGGTGGCCAGACGCCAGCACCCCGGCGCAGGGCCAGCAGCAGATCGGTCTCGGCCACGGCGCCGAAGTGGGAGCGCACCGAGTCGGGTTGCGTCCACAGGTCCGCGGCATCGACTACCAGGCTCGGGTCGGCGGTACTGCGGACCTGCAGCACCGCGCGGAACGCCAGGGCGTCCACACCGTCATCGCTGTCCTCGAGGCCACCGCCGTTCTCCTCGTCCTTCTTCTCCTCCTCGTCCTCGAGACCGTCGTCGTCATCCTCTTCCTCACCGCCGTGGTCCGTCACTGGACCGCCACCCGTGCGTATGCCGGCGCCCGTCACGGTGCCGGCTTCGATGCGC
>NZ_CAAAFT010000043.1:23943-27319 GCF_900634765.1 Candidatus Protofrankia californiensis
TATGCCGGCGCCCGTCACGGTGCCGGCTTCGATGCGCAGCCCGAGGGTGGCGCCGGCTGACAGCCCGTCGGCGGTCTCCGTCAGCCAGTCGCGCAGGTCCTCGACCGGCGTCGGCGCGACCGCGGCGAACGCCGGGCGAGCGACCGTGCGAGGCGCGCCAGCCGTCCGGACGAGCGTGTCGGCGATGGCGTCCCACAACGCGCGGATCAGTGATTCGGGGGAGCGCAACCGCATCGGCCGCAAACCCGGGATTGCCAGGGCGTGGCCGGCCGGTGGGAAGGATGCGGCCAGCTCGTGCAGCCAGGTGAGGTCGGCGGGGTCGAACGGCCCGGCCCGCCAGGCATCCATCCCGTCGGCCCCGATGGTGGGTAGCAGCCGCCCGCGGGCGACGAGCCCGACGCCGGCGCGGGCGGCAGCCGACCACGCGGCAAGGGTGCGCCGTACCGGGCGCCCGCCGGCTGCCGGGTCGGCCTCGACGGCAAGGAGAACGGGCAGCGCTTCGGCAATCGGCAGGAGAGTCGCTGTGACCCTGCGTTTGCGGACCCCGTTCGTGGAACCGACCACGAGTTCGACCTCGCCCGTGCGGCTACCGGTACCCTGCGACGCCCCCCACAACGCAAGCTGCCCCTGCCGCGGTACCGCCGCCGGGAGAAAGATCGCTTCACAGTCCGCGTATGTGCCGCTTTTACGGTCGTTTATGTTCGACCGGACCGCCTCGGTCGGCATCGGCTCACAGTAACGGGATGCCGTCCAGCCCCTCTCTACCACCCTGTGGGATGGCTGGTCAGCCGACCGGCTGGTCCTCGCAGACGAGCCCGAGATCGTCCCGCACGGCCGAGCTCAGCGTGTCACAGCCGACGCCGGCCGTCCCCAGCTCGACCAGGGTCCAGTGGGAACCCTGGGAGCTGCCGTGCCGCAGGAGCGCGGTAGCGGGGTCGGTCTCACCGCCGGTCGGTACGACATGGGCGGCCGCGACGGTCGGGTCGACCGTGGAGACGTGGACGTCGGCCACCTCGATGTGCTCCGGCGGAACCTCGCCCAGCAGCGGGCTGGTACGCACCGCCTGCGCGATCTGCTCGTTCACGGACGGGCCGACCTGCTGGATCGGCGTGACGGCGGCCGGGCCCGCGGCCGTCGGGTCTGTGGCTGCCGGCCCTGCGGCCGTCGGGTTGGTGGCCGGGCCTGCGGCCGTCGAATCGGTGGCGGCCGGGTTTGCAGCCGCCGGGCTCGTGGCGGCGGGGCCTGCGGTGGCCGGCGTGTTCGACAGCGTCGAGGTCGAGCGTGTCAGCGCATCGGTGGGCATGGCTATGACAGCCGCCACCGTGGTCGCGGCGAACAGAAGCTGGGGGACGGTCGGACGCATGACGCGTGTCACGCGAGCGGCGGGACGCACGTCCAGCTTCAGGTAGATGACGCTCCGAGAGCGCTGTGCTGTCGGACCCCTCCGGTGTCGAACCATGGAACAGCTCTACCCGACCCGGCGCATTCGATGCATGTAACACATCCGACACCGGTCTGTCGACCGATCGAAAAGAGAAACTGATCAACGCTGGTTTCCCTGTGAAACAGGTCCTCCCCGGCCGATGTGGACGACATCACCATCGTGATGTCACCCTGGCGACACCGCGGGCTGATCGCCGGTCCGTCGACCACAGCCGCCGACCGCACAACCGGGCTGCCGGCCGACCTGAAGGTTCACACGGACGGCGTCCCCACCCGGGTGGCCCGAACCAGCGCCTTGCGGCAGGCAGCCGACCCTCGTCGTCGCCCTTGGTCATCGACAGGACCACCCGGCGCCACCGTGCTGAAGCTGGAGGAAGCCGGGAGCCACGACACACCGGGCCAGCACGTCACGGGCGAGCGGGCGAGATAGCGGCAGGTGGTAGCCGTTACAGTCACCCGGTATAGTCGCTGACCCGGTCGCACGACCGTCCCATGAGGTCGTCGTGGGTGCGCTCACCGACCTGCTCATCAGTGTTTGCCCTGATCAGGTGCTTCGGGTGGCCGTTGACGGGCCGGACGCGGCAGGCAAGACGACCCTGGCCGACAAGGTCGCCGACGGCGTCACGCGACGGGGCAGACCCGTCATCCGGGCCGGAGTGGACGCCTTCCACCAGCCCGCTCGTCCGTGACCATGTCACGCGCGTCGTCGGTCAGGCGTCCGTTATGGTCGCACGCCCATGTACGACGCAAGATCTGCAAGGCCCACCTTACGGGCGCGCCGAACGGTCGCGGCGTCGAGGAGATCGCGCACGATGTGATGCGCGAGCCGCTGGTTACGCAGCCATTCGGGGGTCATGTCCCGGAGCTGCCCAATGGTCTGCACTGCCGCGTTGTACTCCCGAACCTCTGTCTGCGCCTCCGCAACGGCCAGCAGATGACGGGTCCAGGTCGACTGCGGAATATGTGTGGAGGAAGGCACGTCACGCGCCAGCGCCAGTGCACGTGCCGGGTCGCCGCTGGTCATCGCCATCTCCACCTCCATCGTCGCCACAGTCGTCGGGCCGAAGGAGGCGAAATACGCGCCGTAGTCGAGCCGGTCCCGCTCGACACGCACGGCGGCCGACCGGGCGAGGGTGAGCAGGTCCCGCGCTCGTTCCGGCCGGTTGTTACGCGCGGCAGACGCCGATGCACGGACGAGTAGCCGCCCCCATATCGAGATGTGCGCCGGAGTGCTTCTCGCCAGCGACGGCTCAATCTCCTCGGCCATCCGGACAGCCGTGTCCTCCGCATCCGCGAACCGGCCCTGACGCAGGAAGATCCACGCCAAGTAGGAAGCCGTCGATGCCCTGATGACATGGTCGTCGACCGACCCAGCCGCCTCAGCCGCCTGACGGATAGCGCCATAGGCGAGGTCTTCATGCCGGAGCTGGATCAGTACCGAACCGGCGATGATATACGCGAACGCGAGGAGTCGGCCCGCTGCGGCCCGGTCGCTCTCGGCGTACTCCGCCACAGCAGCCTGAGCCGCCGTCAGAACAGCCGGAAGCTCCGTGACCGCGTCGTTCAGCCGGGAATCGTTGTACAGCCGCGCGGTGTCTTCCACCATCGCGCGCAGAGCGGCGACCGGAACCGGCTCCGCCGAGGTGACCGATCCGGGCGGTCCCGGCTCCAGGACGCGGCGCAACGGCAACAGCGTCGCTCTTCCGCGCTCTTCCGTGTCATCCATGTAGGCCGCTCCCTCGAACAGCTCAGCCGTCCGGACGTCCAGTCCACGAGCAAGCGCATGCAAGGTCGCGACACGGACGCTGTCCCGTTGTCCCTGCTCCAGTTTATTGATCACGGCGACCGAGAGGCCCGACCGTTCCCCCAGCTCCTCCTGCGTGAGCCCCCGCCGCCGCCGCACCTGCGCAAGGCGCTCCCCCAGGCCCATCTC
>NZ_CAAAFT010000044.1:0-2774 GCF_900634765.1 Candidatus Protofrankia californiensis
CCGCTAGGGACCTGCGTCCGCTCTCCGGGCGATGGCGCAACGCAGGCTGGTGGGAGGACCTAGAGGCGTTGCCAGCGAGCACCTTCCCTGGATGGGACGTCGCTAGGGCAGCCGTCCACGCGAGCACCGTAGCCGACGCCGTAGCCGGCGACCGACTGATCCACACAGACCTGCACGCCCATCAGTTCATGATCGACGAATCTCGCGTCTGGGTGGTCGACTGGGGCTGGCCAGCCCAGGGCGCCGGTTGGGTGGACGCCGCATTCATGGTCATCCGGCTTGTCGGCGCGGGACATCCCCCGCAGCTAGCTGAGCAGTGGGCGGCCGGGCTGGCCTGCTGGGCTGGCGTGACCGACGACGGCCTGAGCGCCTTTGCCTCTCATGTAGCCGGGCTGTGGAGCGTGCGCGCCATGCAGGCGGGTACGCGCGCCGCGCAGAACCGGGCAGCCATGGCGCGCAGGTACGCGATCTGGCGCCTTTCCGGACCCGCCGCCGACAGGACGGCGTGGTCAGGCCGATGACTGGTGTTGTTGTCGGCATAGCACGACAGTGTTTCTCAGGGTGGATCCGCAGCTTGATCATGTCCTGGCTGCGCCGCCCGGTGCCGGGTATCCGGGCCTGCGGGCAACACAGGTCGTCGGCCGGATCCCCGCGTGACCGGTAAGGGTGGCCAGGATGGTCAGTTCAAGACGGTCAGCTCAGGAGCAGGGCTGTTCCACGGAACAGGCACAGGACACCGACCAGGCCGAAGCCGGCAACCCAGATCCCGCCGGGAACGCCCGTGAGCTCGGCCATGGCGTCCGCATCCGATGAGGACGGTCCGTTCCTGCGCTGCCGGCGCAGGTCGAGGACGGATCGGGGCCCGGACAGCAGCAGGAACCAGGTGAGGAAACAGGCGAGCGCGCTCTGCGTCCCCGCGGACGCCGAACGCAGCGCCAGCACGACCACCCCGGCGGTCGTGATGACGAGCATGATCCCAAAGTTGTTGCGGATGATGAGGAAGAGCGCGGCCAGCGCCACGACGGCGAGCATCAGCGTCGCTGTGACGTGACCGGCACTGAGCAGGGCTGCCGCGCCCAGCCCGAGTACTGACGGCGCAGTGTAACCGGCTGCCGACACGAGGAAGCTGGCCACCCGGCTCGGTCGTCCGTACGAGCCGGTGAGACCGGAGGTGTCCGAGAACAGCCATACGCCGAAGACCCAGTACCCGAGCAGGTAGGCGACGAGCGCATGACCACCCTCGTGCGCGATGGTGTCGAGATGACCGCTGTTGCGCCAGGTCCATCTGGGCGCGACGGCCGCGAGCGCGGCCATGCCGGTCAGCACGACGATCCACTGTGGCGCGGCCGCGCCGTCCACCACGTTGATCGCCAGCTCAGTGGTTGAGGTTATGGCCGTGCCCGTACTGCCGGTATCGATGTTCATGACGCCCCCGACGCGACTGAACCCGCATGAATCCTTGTGAGAGTGTTGTTCTATGGATTTCCTGTCTACTCATCACACAATTTGTTCACAAAAAGAGCAACGGAATATCCATCGGCCAACCGTCGATCAACCTAATTTCGATCATGATGGGGGAGTTGGCCCGGGGTCGCACCGGGTCGGGGCCGCGTCGGGGCGGACGGCGCGCTGCCGGTAAGGCTGTCTGGAAGGCCCAGGTCCCCGTCGCTCGAGGGAGAGAAGTCCTTAAGCTACGCCGATAGGCACGATCTACAAGGAAGTCCCCAGGTTTCTGAAAGCTTTCCCTCAGGCGTGACAGCGACGGTATGCATATGACACGTGTGTGGTTGAGTCTGGGGCTCCCCGCAGACCCGGGCATGATCGCGGAAGCGCTCGGGCCCGATTATGACGTTCTTCCTCCGTCGAGCGAGCCGCCGTTCGAGGAGCCGCCGCCGGCCAGTCCGGCTGGTTCGGCCAGTCCGGCTGGTGACGGGCTGTCCTGGATGCAGCCGCCGACTGTGACGGTCCGGACGATTCTGGTTGTGACGATGTACGACCGGGAACTGCTGCCGATCCTTGCGACCAGGCCGAGTGACGCCGTTGTGGTGCTGGTCACGCCACCTGGTGCCGATGTCCCACCGGAATTCGGGGCGCAGGCGCGAGCTGATGTGATCGGCCCCGCGTCGTCGGTTGCGAATGTGGTCGCGCTGGTCCACGCCGCGCCCTCGGAGGTGCCTGGGTCCCCTCCGGTGACCGCGCCGTGGTGGGTTGGCTCGGGCCAGCCGGCGCTGCCCGCCCCCGGTGGCCCCGGCACGGCCGTCGGCGCGGCCGCCGCCGGCGCGGCGGGCCGGCGTCCGGGTGGAGCCGGCGGCTCCCATCGGCGGCGCAACGGACTGATCGCGGCCGCCACGGTGATCGCCGTGGTCCTGGGCACCGGCGCCGCCGTCCTAGCCGCCGGCGCGGGGACGGACAGCACCCGCCAGGCCGCAGACCGGTTCTTTGCCGCGGACGAGTTCCCCGGTGACGGGACGGGCTACAGCCGGGTCCCCTACGGCGGATTCGGGGAAGGCCGCGGCCGATACGGCGGGTTCCCAGGCGGCGGGGGGCCGCAAGGCCGCCCCGGGCTGGCGGTTGACCGGGACAAGCTTCGAGAATGCCTGCAGAGCAAGGGCGTCACGGTTGACGGCGGCAACGCCCCGTCACGTCCGGACCTGACGGACTCCAAGGTCCGTGAGGCGTTCCGGCAGTGCATCGCGCAGCTGGGAGGCGGTTCCGGTCTTCCGGACGGCGGCCCCGACGGACCTGGTGGACCCGACGGACCTGGTGGATCCGAC
>NZ_CAAAFT010000044.1:2799-4589 GCF_900634765.1 Candidatus Protofrankia californiensis
GCCCCGACGGACCTGGTGGACCCGACGGACCTGGTGGATCCGACGGACCTGGTGGATCCGGTAGGTCGGGCGGCAACGCTCCCACTGGCCTGATCACACGATGAGCACGAGCGTCGGCGGCCTTGACTGGACCTCGGTCGACACCAGCGCCGGGCCATCCGCCCCCGAGCAGGAGACACCGCGACAGACGGTGGGTCGGCCACCGATCCGACTGCCCCGACCACTGCGGGGACGTGTGGCGGACCCATGGTGGATACGCCTGGCACTGCTCGTCCTGCTGGCTGCGACTGCCGTCGGTTACCTATGGGGGCTGGGCGCGTCCGGTTATGCCAACAGTTTCTACGCAGCGGCGGTCCAGGCCGGCACGCAGAGCTGGAAGGCGTGGTTCTTCGGCTCGTTCGACTCGTCGAACTTCATCACCGTCGACAAACCGCCGGCCTCATTGTGGGTGATGGGACTGTCCGGGCGGATCTTCGGTTTCAGCGGCTGGAGCATGCTCGTCCCGAACGCGCTCGAGGGCGTGGCGGCCGTCGGCGTCCTGTATCTGGCGGTTCGTCGTTGGATCGGGCCGCGGGCCGGTCTGCTCGCCGGTGCCCTCCTCGCCCTGACACCCGTCGCAGTGCTGATGTTCCGCTTCAATAATCCCGACGCGCTGCTGGTGCTGCTGCTCGTCGTCGCGGCCTACTGTGTAGTGCGCGCGACCGAGGACGGCAGCTTTCGCTGGATTGCGCTGACGGGTGTGGCGGTCGGTTTCGCCTTCCTGACGAAGATGATGCAGGCGTTCCTGCCCGTCCCGGCATTCGGGCTTGTGTACCTGGTGGCCGCGCCCACATCCATCGGCCGGCGGCTGCTCGGCCTGCTGACCGGTGCGGTCGGGATCGTCGTCTCCGCCGGCTGGTATGTGGCGGCCGTCGAGCTGTGGCCGAAGGACTCCCGGCCTTATATCGGCGGGTCGACCAACAACAGCATCCTCGAGCTCGCCTTCGGCTACAACGGTCTTGGCCGTATCTTCGGCGGCAGTGGGAATCCCGGCGGGGGTGCCGGCCGGGCCCTGTTCGTCAACCCGCCCCAGGGCCAGCTCCCACCCGGCATTCCCGCGTACATGAACCAGCTGACGGGTCCTGGTGATGTCGGCGGTCCCGGTGGTGGCATGTTCGGTGGCGCCGCCGGCTGGAACCGGTTGTTCAACAGCGAGATGGCCACCCAGATCTCCTGGTTGCTGCCGGCGGCGTTGATAGTGCTGGTGGGTGGCTTGTGGGCGACCCGCCGGGCTCCGCGCACGGATCGCGTCCGCGCCGGTCTGCTGTTGTGGGGCGCCTGGACGCTCGTCACCGGCGGTGTGTTCAGCTATATGAGCGGCATTATCCACCCCTACTACACGATCGCGGTGGCACCGGGGATCAGTGGTCTGATTGTTTTCGGCGGGACCGCCCTGTGGCGAACACGGGATTCCTGGGTTTCCCGGGTGCTGATGGCGGCGGCGGTCGGGGTCACCGGTGCGTGGTCGTTCGTACTGTTGGATCGCACTCCCGACTGGTACCCGGCCTTGCGGTTTGTCGTTGTTGCGGCCGCGATCGTCGGTGCCCTTGCCCTGCTGGTCGGCCGCCGGCTGCTCACCATCACCGTGGCAGGTGTGGCTGTGGCGGTTGCGGTCGCCCTGGGCTCTCCTTCGGCCGCCTATGCCGTCGAAACCGTCTCGACCCCCCACTCCGGGCCGATTCCCAGCGCCGGACCCGCGACAGCTGGTGGTCAGTTCCCCGGCGGGATGGTTCGCCGGACCTTCGGTCCGA
>NZ_CAAAFT010000044.1:4627-7687 GCF_900634765.1 Candidatus Protofrankia californiensis
TGGCCCAGTTCAAACAATATGTCGCAGCCGGCGACATCCACTACTACATCGCGGGCGGCGGTGCCGGCGGTGCCGGCAGGGGAGCCGCGCCGGGAGCATCCGCAGGTGCCGTACCCGCGGCGGGCGACGGATCGGACGGATTCGGCGGATTCGGTCGCGGGTTCAGCGAGATCACGTCCTGGGTGGAAAACAATTTCACCGCGAAGACCGTGGGAGGGCAGACTGTCTACGACCTGACACAGTCGACATCCTGACCGCCGGGCATCCCGGCCGGCGATGCGTTGCGCGGGCTCGTCGGCAGCACACCGGTAATGATGGGTGCAGGCCGCACAGCGGATGAGCTCTCGACGGAGCTCTCCACGGATCTGGATACGGCCTGCGCGGAGGTGTATGCCGGTGAGTCAGTGCGACGATGCTATGTCCCGAACTGCCGAGTCCCGAACGGACGTATCCCGGTACACGGCGTACCGAAACGCCGCGTACCGAAACGCGGCGCTGGACACCGCGGTGGCCCGTACGGTGGCGGACATCCTGAACAGTCTGGTCGGGCCGAAACCACCGGTGCGGATCCAATTGTGGGACGGGTCGGGCTTCGGGCCGCAAAGCGCGACTCAGGTGGTGGTCCGTACGCCCGAGGCGATGCGTCGGGTGCTGTTCCGCCCGGACGAACTGGGCTTTGCGCGGGCATATGTCGCTGGCGAGATCGATGTCGAGGGCGACATCTTCGACGCTCTCGAGCTGCGACACCACCTGGGATCGGCGCGACCGACCCGGGCGGTGCTGCGAGGCGCGGCGGCCCTGCTCCGCCAGTTCGGGCCGCTGCCCCCGCCGCCGCCCGCGGACGAGGCGCGGCCGCGCGGACGCCGGCACAGCCGACAGCGGGATGCCGACGCCATCGCCCATCATTACGACCTGTCCAACGCCTTCTACCGACTGGTGCTCGGTGCGTCCATGACGTATTCGTGTGCATTGTGGGGGGCGTCCGGCCCGGAGCCGGACACGGCACCGTCCGGCCCGGAGGTGGACGCGGTGCTGGGCGCGGCAGCGTCCAACACAGCACCGCTGGACGCAGCACCGCTGGACGCAGCCCAGGAGGCCAAGCACGAGCTGGTCTGCCGCAAGCTCGGTCTGCGGGCCGGGATGCGCATGCTCGACGTCGGATGCGGATGGGGCAGCCTGCTGTTGCACGCGGCCCGCCACCATGGGGTGGAGGGAGTCGGTGTCACCGTCTCCCGGGAGCAGGCGGACCTCGCCAGGCGGCGCATCGCCGACGCGGGTCTGGCCGACCGCCTGGAGATCCGGCTGCAGGACTATCGGGACGTCGCCGACGGCCCGTTCGACGCGATCAGCTCGGTCGGGATGGTGGAGCACGTCGGCGCCGCGATGCTGCCGGTCTACTTTCGCAACCTGTTCAACCTGTTGCGGCCGGCGGGCCGGCTGCTCAACCATGGAATCGCCTTTCCCGGTGACCCGGCCGGTCAGGCGCGCAACCGCCCGCGGCTCGGTCCGCTGCCCCTGCCGGCCGGGCGTGACTTCGTCGCGCGGTACGTTTTTCCCGACGGGGAGTTGCACGAGGTCGGTGCGGTTGTCAGCGTCATGCAGGCAGCCGGTTTCGAGCTCCGGCACGTCGAGAACCTGCGCGAGCACTACGCCCTGACGTTGCGAGCCTGGGTGCGTAATCTTGAGGAGCGTTGGGAGGCGGCCGTGGCCGAGGTCGGCGAAGGTCGAGCCCGGGTGTGGCGGCTGTACATGGCCGGCTCCGCGTTGATGTTCGAAGCTGGTCAGGCGCAGATCCACCAGGTGCTGGCGGTGCGACGCGCCGGCGGGCGGGCGGGGATGCCGCTGCGCCCACTGTTCGACAGCCAGCCGTACAACAGCCCACTCCACGACAGTCAGCTGTACGACAGTCCGCTGTCCGATACCCCGTCGCAGCGGCCGTCATTGCGGAGTCGACCTGCTCGTCCGGCCCCGGATGGGTGACGATGGGGCTATGAGCAGGCGTGTATCGGTGCGGCGGCGGCAGACGTGACGTTGCCAGGTCGTGCCGGGGGTGGGGCGACGGCGCAGCCGCTGGAGCCGCTGGACGTGGGTGATCCGGCGTCCGTCGGCAGGTACGTGCTGGACTTTCGCCTGGGCAGCGGCGGTATGGGCACCGTCTATCTCGGGCGTGACACCCTCGGCCGGCCGGTCGCGGTCAAGGTGATCCGCTCGGAGCTCGCCGTCGAGCCGGACTTCCGGGAGCGGTTCCGCCACGAGGTGGCAGCGGCGCGGCGGGTATCGCCCTTCTGCACCGCCTCTGTGCTTGACGCGGACCCGGACGCGAACCCGCCGTACCTGGTCACCGAGTACATCGAGGGACGGCGTCTGGACCGCGTGGTCATGGAGGACGGCCCGCTGCCGGCGTCGACCCTGACCGGTACCGCGATCGGCGTGGCCACCGCGCTCACGGCCATCCACCGCGCGGGGATCGTCCATCGTGACCTCAAACCGGCCAACGTCATCATGTCCTTGTCGGGACCGAGGGTGATTGACTTCGGTATCGCCAAGCCCGCGGGGGTGGTGTGGCACGACCTGGACCGTGGGCTGATCTTCGGGACGTCCGGATGGATGGCGCCGGAGCAGATCCTCGACTACCCGGTCGGCCCGGCCGCGGACATCTTCACCTGGGGTCTGCTGGTCGCTTATGCCGGCACCGGCCGGCATCCGTTCGTCGAACCGGGGCGTTTCGGACCGGAGGCCGATGCCGACCTGGGTGCCCGGATCGTGGGTGAGCCGCCGGACCTGGCCGGTCTCGCCGAGCCGCTGCGCCGGATCGTCGAGACCGCGCTGACCAAGGATCCGCGGTCCCGGCCGGCCGCGCGTGACCTGCTGCTCCGCCTGGTCGACGGCAACGCCGACGTGAACGCGTCAACGCCGATCGACCAGGTGCTCGGCCGGACGCAGCAGATGGCGGCAGCGGTCCCACCGCCGACCCCGGTCGGCTCCCCGGCCTTCCCCACCGGTTACCCGGCTGACCAGTTCGGTCAGCCCGCGCAGTTCGGCCAGCCCGCCGGTGCGCCG
>NZ_CAAAFT010000044.1:7752-11229 GCF_900634765.1 Candidatus Protofrankia californiensis
CCCACCGGTTACCCGGCTGACCAGTTCGGTCAGCCCGCGCAGTTCGGCCAGCCCGCCGGTGCGCCGCATCCCTGGTACCCGAGCGCGCCGCCGCGACAGCGGTCCCGCCGGTGGTGGCTGCTCGCTCCCCTGATAGCGCTCGTGCTGCTGGTCGGCTGGGTGGTCCTCAACAGCCTCGGCGGAAACGACACGGGCGGGCCTTCCGGCGCCATCCCCACCAGCCAGGCAGCCACGCCCTCACCGTCGGTGACAGCGATCCCCGGCATCGGCGTCCCGGTCCGGGACGGCCAGCTCCAGTTCACCGTGACGAACGTCCAGTGTGGTGTCGACGAGCTGAAGGTCGGGTTCTTCCCCAGACACCCGGACGGCCAGTACTGCCTGGCCGCGGTGACAGCCAGCAACATCGGCGGTTCGGACCGGACCCTTTCGCTGGCCTCGCAGAGTCTCTACGACACCGCCGGCGCAAGGCACGGCTCCGACCAGTTGCTGTCCCGGGCGTCCTTCTCCAACGAGCTCTGGGGGAACATCTCCGAGGGCGAGACGGTGAGCGGCACCTTCGTCTTCGACATTCCCGTTGACGCCGCACCCGATCATCTTGAGCTCCACGACGGTCCGTTCAGCGGCGGAGTCACCGTCCCGGTGCGATGACGGATGCCCGGCGGACGGATCCTTCACGATCGAACGAGTTGCCGGACGTCTACGCCGTCCACGCCGCGGGCCACATCCATCGCACGCCGGTGTGTGGACCGCCAGCGGTGGCGCATCTCCGGCTTCACAATGGGCCTGCGGAACCGTGGAACAACGCCCGCCACAGACACGACCGGAGGAGCCCCTGATGGCGCATCTCACAACCTGGCCCGACGGCGACCCGGGGCGGGTGCTGCGCGACACCGACCGACCGGACGAGATCGTCGCTGCCCTCACCTCGATCGGGGTCCGGTTCGAACAGTGGGCGACCGTGGAGCTCTCGCCCGGCGCCGGCCAGGACGCGGTGCTCGCCGCCTACCGCGAGCACGTGGACAAGGTTGTCGCCGAGCAGGGTTTCGTCCTCGTGGACGTGGCGGCCCTGCATCCGACCGGGGCGCCCGACTGGGCGGCCACCGCCGCCGCCACGCGGGCGAAGTTCCTTGCCGAGCACACCCATGCCGATGCCGAGGTGCGCTTCTTCGCCGACGGCGCCGGCATCTTCTACCTGCACAGCGGTGACGAGGTCCACGCGGTGCTCTGTGAGGCGGGCGACCTGCTGTCAGTGCCGGCCGGTACCACGCACTGGTTCGACATGGGCACCGATCCGTCGTTCACCGCGATCCGCTTCTTCCACGATCCCGACGGCTGGGTCGGCGACTTCACGGGCAGCGACATCGCCTCCCGCTTCCCCGACTTCGACGCACTGCACACCGTGGCCACCGCCGCCCGGTGATCGATATCTGGTGACCAGTGCCCGACGTACGGTGACCGTCTGATGTCCGATGCCCGGTGAGTGACGCCGTCGTCGTCGTCGCCGTCACCGCCGAGGCGGTTGTCGTCGACATCGAAGGGACGACCAGCGCAACATCCTTCGTCGTCGACACGCTCTACCCGTACTCGCGGGCGCGGTTCGGCGCATGGATCGACGGCCATTCCCAGCATCCGGACACTCGCCGTGCGCTCGCGCAGGTCCGGGAGCTGATCGGGGAGCCGGCGGCGGACACCGCCCGGGTCGTCACGGCGCTCGGTACCTGGCTCGACGCGGACGAGAAGGTCACCCCGCTCAAGACATTGCAGGGTCTGATCTGGGAAGCCGGTTTCGCCGCGGGTGAGCTGACCTCCCACCTGTACCCGGACGTGGTTCCCGCCCTGCGGTCCTGGCACGATGCCGGGCGCCGCCTCTACGTCTTCTCATCCGGATCAGTCGCCGCGCAGCGCGCCTGGTTCGCACACACCCCCGCCGGCGACCTGCTCGGTCTGTTCAGCGGGCACTTCGACACCGAGACGGCCGGTCCTAAACGGCAGCCGCCGTCCTACGCCGCAATCACCGCGGCGACCGGGATCGCACCGGAGCGGACGGTCTTCCTCTCGGACCTCGTCGACGAGCTGGACGCCGCCCGCGCCGCCGGTTGGTCAACGGTCGGTGTCCGCCGGCCGGGCGAGCCAAATCATGATCGCGGTATGGGTGATCATCCGATGGTGAACGGCTTCGACCAGGTCAGGATCCTGCCGCCGGCCTGATCGGGGGATCGCCGCCACCCGTCAAGGGACCGCTGCCGGCCAAGGGATCGCTGCCGGTCCGGGAGGCGCCGCCAGTTCGGGGATTGGTGCCGGCCGGGGGCGGCGTGAGTGGCTCCGGACGCTGACCACGTGCGACCTCGACGATCCCGTGTTCGGTGACGAGCGCGTCCACCAGGCTCGCGGGCGTCACGTCGAAGGCGGGGTTGTGCGCCCGGGACCGTGGCGGAGCGACCCGTGATCCGGCATGGCTGAGCACCTCCTCGCCGTCCCGGAGCTCGATCGGGATCATGTCGCCCGACGCCGTCGCGGGGTCGACGGTCGATGCGGACGCGGCCACGACGAACGGGATCCGCGCGTACGCGCAGGCCAGCGCCACCCCGAGGGTGCCGACCTTGTTGGCGACGTCGCCGTTGGCGGCTATCCGGTCGGCGCCCACGACAGCCGCGTCGACAAGTCCGCGCACGATCGTCCCCGCGGCGGCGGCATCGACCTGCACCAGGTGGGGGATGTTCTCGACATCGAGTTCCCAGGCGGTCAGGCGGCTGCCCTGCAGCAGCGGCCGGGTCTCGTCCACATAGACGATCTCCAGTTCGCCGCGGGCGTACAGCTCGCGGACGATGCCCAGCGCTGTCCCCCAACCGGCGGTCGCAAGTGCCCCGGTGTTGCAGTGGGTGAGGATACGCAGCGGACGGCGGCCGGTTCCGTCACTGGTATCGCTGCTGCCGCCGGCGGTGTCGAGGGTCGTCCTGCGGGCGGTGCTGGTGGTGCTGGTGGTAAAGGGCGTGTTGCGCAGTAACCAGTCCGCGCCGTGCACGCCGATCGCCCGATTCGCCCGTTCGTCCTGTTCCAGCAGGTCGCAGGCGTATGCGAGTACCGCGGGTATCCCGTGGACAAGCCGTTGGTGGGCAGCGTCCACGCCGAGAGCAAGCGCGAGGGCGGTGGGACGGGCGTCGCGGATGCGTCCGATGGCTTGGGCGAGGGTTGCCGCATCCCAGTTCTCGCGGTCGGCCTGGGCCGCGGCGAGGGCCACCCCGAACGCGCCGGTGGCGCCGAGGGCGGGAGCACCGCGGATGACCAGCCGCCGGACCGCGCCGACGAGCGCGTCCACGTCGGTGACGTCGACATGGACGACCCGCCCCGGCAGTGCGGTCTGGTCGAGAAGGCGGATGCCGTTCCCCGTCCAGGAGACAGGTCGGCCGACAGGAGTCATCTACAGCACGATATGCCGCCGGCCGGGGTCGGTCGGGTACGTCCGGCGGCAGGATTGCG
>NZ_CAAAFT010000044.1:11254-12096 GCF_900634765.1 Candidatus Protofrankia californiensis
CATGGTGGGAGCTGGCGACATGGTGGGCACTGGTGACATGGTGGGCACTGGTGACATGGTGGGCACTGGTGACGTGGCGGGAAGCGGCGATCCGGTGGGCGCCGGTGACGTTGGCACCGACAGGTGGCCGGCCGGTCTGCGCGCCGCGGGTGAGGCGCTGGCCCTCGAGGCTGCGCGCTACGCGTCGTTCGGCTGGATGCGGGCGACCTCGGGGAACCTGTCGGTCGTGCTGTGCCGTGCCCCGCTGCGGCTCGCAGTCACCGCGAGCGGCCTGGACAAGTCCGAGCTACGCCCTGATGACGTGGCCGTGATCGACGCCGCGGGCGCCCCCTGGCCGGTCGGGCCGGCCCGGCAGCCCTCGGCCGAAGCCGCCCTGCACGCGCGGCTCGCCGAAGTCGCCGGTGCGGGTGCGGTCGTGCATGTCCACACGATCGCGTCGGTGCGGGCCGCCGACCGCTGGCCGGGCGGCGTCGAGTTCGAGGGCCTGGAGATGCTCAAGGCGCTGGGACGTGCCGCTGACGGCGACCGTGTCCGGATCCCGGTGGTGGGCAACAGCCAGAACATGATCGACCTCGGTGACCGTATCGTGGCGCTGCGGGATCCGCGAACCCCCGCCATACTGATCGCCCGACACGGCCTATACGCATGGGGGGACGATCTCGGCGCGGCGAGGCGGCACACCGAGGCCGTCCAGTGGCTGCTGGAGTGGGCGCTCGCCAACGGATGATCATTTATCACCCTTATTGATGAATATCAAGAAAAGTTACGTGATTTAAGTCACAGTATAAGTGATGTTGACGATCTCGTGACCGGCGTGTGAAAGTCGATACCGTGTATATCCC
>NZ_CAAAFT010000044.1:12121-13101 GCF_900634765.1 Candidatus Protofrankia californiensis
ACATGACCGACCTCGGTGACCGGATGATCGGGGCCCGGGATCCGGGGACCCCGGCCGTGCTGGTCGCACGTCACGGCCTGTATGCCTGGGGGGACGATCTGAGCGCCGCGAGGCGCCACACCGAGGCCGTCCAGTGGTTGCTGGAGTGGGCGCTCGCCGACAGGTGAGCATTTAGCACCTTCGCGGGGAAATATCAAGAAAATTTACGTGATTCAAGTCACAGTATAGATGATGTTGACGATCTCGTGACTGGCGTGTGAAAGTCGATACCGTGTATATCCCGGTGGTGCTCGTGGCGCGGGCCCATATTGATTTCGCCGGGGTGAGTTCGGCCATCTGTACGGCTTCCTGAGCCTGTCCCGCCACTGTCTTCGGTCCGGACCGGTATGGTTCGCGCCGGCCATCCGACATGTATGTATATGTGGTCGGTGAATCCGCACAACAGGTGCATTCACGCGCATGAGATGAGGTGCAGCCGTGTCCCGTCGACTGTTCACGTCGGAATCCGTCACCGAAGGGCATCCCGACAAACTCGCCGACCAGATCAGCGATGCTGTTCTCGATGCTTTTCTCGCCGGCGACCCCCGGTCCCGCGTCGCCGTCGAGACCCTGTTGACGACCGGTCTGGTGCACGTTGCCGGAGAGGTCACCTCAGAGATTTATGTCGATGTTCCGAGTGTTGTCCGCGGAAAGCTCATCGAAATCGGTTACGATTCGTCCGTCAAGGGGTTCGACGGGTCGACGTGCGGAGTGACCGTTTCGATCGGTTCACAGTCGCCCGACATTGCCCAGGGCGTCGAGAACGCCTACGAGGCCCGGGTGGAGGGCGAGCAGGACGAGCTCGGCCGGCAGGGCGCCGGCGACCAGGGCCTGATGTTCGGGTACGCCACGGACGAGACCCCGGAACGGCTTCCGTTGCCGATCACACTTGCGCACCGACTGGCCCAGCGGCTCGCGCGGGTCCGCCGGGACGGCTCCGT
>NZ_CAAAFT010000044.1:13163-23155 GCF_900634765.1 Candidatus Protofrankia californiensis
CACCACGCCGCCGACATCGACCTGGAACAGCAGCTCACCCCGGACGTCCGGGCGCTGGTGATTGAACCCGAGCTCAAGCGGGTGGCCGAGCAGAACCTCGGTATCGAGGTGGACGGCTACCGGCTGCTGGTCAACCCGACCGGACGTTTCGAGATCGGCGGTCCACAGGGTGACGCGGGCCTGACCGGCCGGAAGATCATCATTGACACCTACGGTGGGTACGCCCGGCACGGCGGTGGTGCCTTCTCCGGCAAGGACCCGTCCAAGGTCGACCGCTCGGCCGCGTACGCCCTGCGCTGGGTGGCCAAGAACGTCGTGGCGAGCGGGCTCGCCCGCCGCGTCGAACTACAGGTCGCCTACGCCATCGGCAAGGCCGAACCGGTCGGGCTGTTCGTGGAGACCTTCGGCACCGAGCAGGTGCCGGTGCCGGCGATCGAACGGGCGATCTCGACGGTGTTCGATCTCCGCCCGGCTGCGATCATCCGGGATCTGGACCTGCTGCGGCCCATCTACGCGCAGACCGCAAGCTACGGCCACTTCGGCCGCGAGCTCGCCGACTTCACCTGGGAGCGCACAGACCGGGTCGAGCAGCTACAAGCCGCCGTCAACTGACCCCAGCGGTTTTCAAGACCATCCCGGATGCGCGGGGATCATGCCGTTGACCTGCATGCTTCCCGCCTCGGGCCGTTCCTACCCACATATTCGCCACGACCTCTCACGGGGATCCCGAAAAAACGTGTTCGTGCGCTGTTGGGTCCAGATGGCGAGCTCGTCATCACCTCCGACCAGTTCGTCGGCGACCTTCGCGATGCTGACGACCCGGATCTGGAAGGCGTCCGGTACGTCCACATGCTGGTCGGACGCCTGCGTATGCGCTGGTGATGCATCGGGAGGAACGCATACGAACGCATACGCGGGTCATCCGGCGGCGATGACGGTGCGGATGCGGGTCGGGGAAACCCGTGTGAACGTAGGCCACATGGCGTCGATGACCCAGCGGGAATGGCGTACCTTCCTTGCGGCTGGTAAGCGTACCGGGAAGCTTGCGACGGTCCGCCGGGATGGCAGGCCCCATGTGGCGCCGGTCTGGTTCGTCCTGGACGGCGAAGAAGTGGTCTTCACGACCGGGGCGGCCAGCGTGAAGGGTCGGGCGTTGCGCCGGGACGGGCGGGCCAGCCTGTGCGTGGACGACGAGAAGCCGCCGTATTCCTTCGTGCTGGTCGAGGGGAGCGTGACCGTTTCCGAGGATCCTACCGAGCTGCTGCGCTGGGCGACCACGATCGCTGGACGCTACATTGGTGCGGACAGGGCCGAAGAGTTCGGCCGGCGTAACGGTGTGCCCGGCGAACTACTGGTCCGGCTGAGCCTGACGAAAGTAATCGCGCAACGTGACATAGCAGATCAGTGAGATGGCGGGCTGCCGGACCGCGCAGCGGTCCGGGTCCGCCAGCGGTTACTCCTGGGCGGTCTTCGCGGCGACGCCGGCGAACAGCCAGTCAGTGCGTATGTCGTCCTCACCCGGATGCCATTGCCAGGGCCGGACGATACCGGGGTCCACCAGCTCGAAGCCGGTGAACAGGCCTTCGATCTGCTGGCGTGAACGGAAGACGGCGGGTGAAGCGGCGCTCTTATACACCTGTTCGATACGGTCTACCTGATCGGGTGACGGGCCGTCCATGGTCACATGTGTCAGGGCCAGGTAGGAGCCGGGTATCATCGCGTCCCGGAACACGGAGATGATCCTAGCCGGGTTCTCCTCGTCGGTGACGAAGTGGAAAACGGCGATGAACAGGACGGCGACCGGCCGGGAAAAGTCGATCAGAGCGCGTAACTCGGGGTGGTCGAGGATTGTTTCGGGGCTACGCAGGTCCGCGGTGATCACCGTTGTGGTGGCGTTGTCGGCCAGCAGCGCCCGGCCGTGCGCCAGGACGATCGGGTCGTTATCGACATAGACGACACGGGCGTCCGGAATAACCTGCTGGGCGATCTCGTGCACGTTGCCCTGGGTGGGTAGACCGGCGCCGATGTCGATGAACTGGTCGATGCCCGCTTGGACCAGCCACCGTACGGCGCGCCGGAGGAAGAGCCGGTTCTCCCATGCGGCGTCGTAGGTCATCTCCGGGCCTATGACTTCCTTGACCTTCTCGGCGGCTTCCCGGTCGACGGGGAAGTTGTCCTTGCCGCCGAGGTAGTAGTCGTACATCCGAGCCGGCGTGGGCTGGTCGGAACGAATGTCTACGGCTGGCCCCCAGCTACCGTCTGGTTCGGGCGTGCCGGATTTAAAGGTCCAATGTGTCATCGCTTCGACATCCTACGGCATTTTCGTTATGAGCTGGTCGGTTCGACCCCGGTGGGAGCGTGCTGGGGTGGGACGGTCGGCAGGCCGCCGTGAGCGATGCTGATCGGCGCCTCGATGAGGAACGGTTCCACCGGACGGTCGACGGGGGTGAACCAGGGGGCGCTCGAGGCCGCATCCGGTGAGAAGTACCAGCGTTTCGGCACCGTGCGGACCCCGACCGGGTAGACGGTTAGTGATCCGTCCAGGCCGATGTGCAGCCGCAGGAGGTTCTTGTAGTCGGCGATTCCCTGCGCGGCGAACAGCTCGTTGGTGTTCACGCCCGCGAGGCGGTCGGCGAGCCAGAGGTAACCGGCGAGCAGTTCGGTGGCGGCAAGCCCGCCGAGCAGGATCACCAGTGGCAGGACGCCGGCCAGCAGCCAGGTTCCCGGCAGCGGGTCGACCACCGCCACCACGCCGGCCAGGAGGCCGACCGCCAGGAGGAGCTGGGCCAGCCCGTGCGCGGCTCCGATCGCCACACCCCGGGCCGTACGGCCGGTCTTGGTCAGGGCCACTCCCGCGCCCAGGACGCCGAGGCTCAGCACCAGCCCCGGCACGTTGTTGACCAGGCCGGCGAACAGAGCGCCGATGCCGGCCTCGCGCAACCCCTCGGCGATGGCGTCGAGGCGTCCGGTGGCCCTTGGTGTACCGGATCCAGCGGTGCTGCCGATCGCGAATGCCAGTAGCAGGTGGATGCCGCCGAGCAGGCCCACCAGACCGGGCGCGAACGCCGGTAAGCGGACGATGCCGGCGGCCAGCCGGCGGGAGGCGGGCGCGTCCGGGAAGCTCGTCTCAAGCTGGTAATGCGTCGGTGGGTCGGTCTTGCCCGGCGCCCGGGACGCCGGCGGCGGCACCACCAGATGCTGCGGCAGGCAGTGGGTGGCGGACAGGTAGGCGCCGCCACCGCCGGCGGTGAACTTCTGCGCGCTGCCGTCGACCTGGCTGTAACGGGCGTAGTGGTGCAGGTCACCGGCAAGGGAGACCCGTACCTGCGCACCGGTCCTGCGGATCACGGTGCGTTCGAAGTAGTCGAGGACGGCGAACGCTTCGGCGTTCCCCTCGGCCGCGGTGATCCAGCTCGGCTTCGCCGAGCACAGGATCACCGCATCGCCGGCCTGCATCTGCTCGGCGATGTCGAGGAAGTACCGGCGCTGGGGGTCGTCGATGTAGGAGTCGAACTGGATGTCGATACCCAGCAGCCACCACCGGTGCGGCAATTTCACGGCGAAGTAGCTGCGGGTCTGCTCGGTGCGCCAGCCGCCGATGTTGGAGCGTTGGCAGAACACCCGCATGAAGGCGGTGAGTCCGTCGTACCAGTCGTGGTTGCCGGGGACGACGAACAGTTTCGGCTGCTCGGGCTGCCCGTCGGGTCCGGGTGGCGTTGTGGGCGATGCCGTTGTGGGAAGCGCCGCCCGGTAGGGGCCGATCAGTTTGTTCTCATAATCGGTGATGCTCGGCGTCGGATAGCACTGGTCGCCGCCCATCACCAGCAGCCGACCCCGCGGGGTCGGCGAACCGGCCAGGTCCAGGCCTGGCGCGGCAAGTAGCGAGGCCATCGTGTACGTCGAGTCGAATCCGTCGCCGAGGTCACTGACATAGTCGAACCACAGCTCGCCCGCGTCCGACAGATCGGTCGCGGGCGCGGCCGGCAGCGCCGCCATCTCCTCCCGCTTGTCGGCGTAGGAACCGAGCACTCCGCTTATACAGACGCGGACGGCGGTGCCGAGCAGCAATGTGGGTGACAGCCAGCGGCACATGGACGCCCGCACGAAACCGAGCGCGCGCTCGCTGTCGTCGGCGGGCCGGGGCAGGGTGTCACTCATCGGGTCCCGTCCCCGTTTCCGCTGGTCTCGATCTTTTCCGCTTGCAGGGAAGCGCCGTAGACCTCCCAGAGATCGCCGAGGAACAGCCGGCCGAACCTCACCAGGCCCGCGGTGGCGTTACCGGCCGGACCGGACGTCCGGAACGTCGTGAGCTGCCACAGGAAATCCGGGATGTGGATGGTGATGATGCCGGCGCCGACGATCCGGGCGGCCGGTTCGCCGGCGGCGTCCACATGCCCGGCGAAGATGCGGGTGTAGAGCGTCGAGGTGTCCCGCCACAGGTCGAATCCGGGATCGTCGTGGACGTCCTTGAATCCACTGAGCGTAAGCGGGTGCCCGGCCGCATCACTGAACGGCAGCCGGTAGAGCATCCGCCGGCGCCCGGGTGTGTCACCGACGAACAGGTTGAAGACGCCGTTGCCGACCGGGCATTTTCCGCCCAATGCGTCGCAGCGGACGTAGCCGCTGGCGGTGGCCTCCCGCAGCCGGTCGGCGGCGAAGGCGTCCACGTTCTCGGTGCGAATGGTGAGATGGAACGCAAGCGCATTCCCGTCCGCCCTGCCCCGGTCGTATCCACGCTGCGGATCGGTTTCGTCAAGGGTGACGAAACCCTTCATCTTCTCGGTGAACTCCAGGCCCGTGGGACCGGTCATGACTGTGCCTCCAGGACGGGGTCGGCCTCCGGTGCGTGGGTGGCCTCCGGTGCGTGGGTGGCCTCCGGGACGCGGCTGGTCGCCGGGGCACGGTCGGCCTCCAGGGCATGTTCCGCGAGCCGGTCGGCGAAGGCCGCGATGGTCAGCGACGGGTTCGCCCCGACCGGTCCGGGCATGGCGGCGCCGTCGGCGACGTACAGGCCGGGGTGGCCGAACACCTCGCCCCATTCGTCGATTACTCCGGTGGTGACGTCGGTACCCATGGACGCGCCACCGAGAGGATGCACGGTGATGACCCGTGAAAGCAGGGTCAGGGGATTCTGGTGGAACTCCCCGCCCATCGCCTCGGCCAGGTCGGCCATGATCTGCCCCAGGCGTTCGAAATACGGCCGGCTGTCCGCCGGATAGTTCTCGATCTGCAGGTAGTCGTCGCGTACCGACATCCTGCCCGTGGGGATGTCACGCCCCATAGCCAGCAGGGGCATCGATCCGGCGGATGTCTTCCCCGAGCCGAGCAGCCGGCCGACCATTGCGCCGATCTGGTGGGACGGCCTGCCGGTGAGGCGGGAGCGGATCAGATCGTAGACCGTGCTGACGATCCGGGACGCCCCGCTGTCCAGTTGGGCCGCCTCGACGAGCCATTCGGCGAAACCGGGATAGCCGGCGTCCTCGATGTAGCAGCCGCGGTCGGCACCGCCGTCCGCACCGCCGTCCGCATGGCCGTTTATACGGCTGTCGACACCGTCAGGGACGCGCACGGCGGTGGTGATGACCGGTGCGTGTGTGCTGCCCAGGGGTTCGCCGGGCACCCCGCTGACGAAGCCGAGCAGGTCGCCGTTGCCGCTGAAGCGCTGCCCGAGCATCCGGGAGATCCCGGGTAGTGCGGCGCGGTTACGAAGCAGCAGGTAGATAGTTCCGAACGTGCCGGCGGCGAGGACGAGGCGATCGCAGTCGATTGCTTGTTGGGCGAGTGTTGTTGTGGCGGCGGTGTCGCCGGGCGTGTGGACCACGTATCCGACGGTGTAACCACCGCCGTTCCGTGGGGTGATCGAACGGGCCTCGTGGTGGACGCGCAGAGCCGCGCCATGGTGTGCCGCGGCGGAAAGATAGGTGTGGTCCAGGGTGTTCTTGCTGCCGTAGTTGCAGCCGAGGTCGCACTCGCCGCACAACACGCAGGTGATCCGCGGCCGGCCGTGGATGTTGCCGTAGGTCGGCTTCCCGATGGGCGCCCCCGGTATCGGGGTGTTGCCGCCGACCCCGAACGTGACCGCCAACGGCGGCTGCTCGGCGGTGTATCCCAGCCGTTTCCCGGCCTGCTCCAGCAGTTCGGTCCGGCGGGAGATCTGGTAACGCGGCTGCCCCTTGGGGAAGCGCTGTACATCCATCATCGTTTCGACGGCCGCATAGTGCGGTTCCAGATCGGCCCGGCTGATCGGCCAGCTCTCGTAACCGTCGCCGGCGGGCGCGTCGCGAACGAACCACTTCTCGTCCTTGCGGAGCAGGACGTTGGCGTAGATGAGCGAGCCGCCGCCCAGACCGCTGGAGACGACCGCCTCGAAGTCGGCGAAGGACCAGACGTCGAAAAGGCCGTGCCGTCCCTGGCTCGGATCCCAGAAGTTCGCGGCGATTTCGGCCGGCGAGCGGGCGAACGACCCCGGTGGATATGCCTTTCCCCGCTCGAGCAGGACGACGCTGTGGCCCGCTGCGGCGAAACGGTAGGCGGTTACCGCACCACCGAATCCCGAGCCGACAACCACGACATCCGCGTGTTCGTTCTCACCCACCCGACCCCCACACCCGCGGCGCGCCGACTGGAAACACCCTGCCTGCGGGCGTGATGAGTGAACCACGCCGAGCCGTGACCGAAACAGAGTGGGTCGGTGTCCGCAGCGCGACACGGGTATGTTCCGCGGCTCGGGCCGGGACGGTGGTTCCGCCTTCCGCCGGTGGGCGTCACCGGCGCCGTCCGCGGAAGCGATCTCATCTGCATGCGGGCGGAGCCTCGCCGGCCGGGAGACCGACCGGCTGCCCGGCCGCCCGCGGGGAGTAATCGAGAGGAGTCGTCCTGACCACGCGACCGTTGTCGCCTTTTTCTGATTCCAACCGCTGAAGGACGACCAGTTTCTCGCGCCGGCTACTCCTCGGATCGTCGCTTTCGGGAAGCGTAAAGTTGATCAACCCGGTCACGCCGTAGTACTGCTGGATCGAGGTGAGGGCGGAGGTGAGCGCCGGCCGGTCGGGTACGGAGGTACCGACGGCCTTGTTCAGGACGCCGTACACGTCATAGGCGGCCTGCATGTGCCCTCCTGGTTCCATTGTGTGTCTGGGCAGGTACTCCCTGCGCAATTTATCATAGGCGCACCAGAATTCTTCCAGTTTGTTCCGCGAGTCGACGGGCAGAATCCTGCGGGCAGCCGAGGGGACGCCGAACGTCGTGAACAGGATCTCGGCGTGGTTTCCGGCCAGGGCGTCGGCCATCTCCGTCTCCTCGGTCTGGGTCATGTCGTCACCACCGAGGATGGTGGTTCTCCTGGCGCACTGCTCCGTTTCTTCTTCCTCGCCGAGCAGACCAACCGCTTCGACGAGGGGAACGGCTTCGTTGGCACGTCCCGTGTAGATAATGATGTTGTTGTCCGGAGTCTCGTCGCAGAGATCCGCTATCCGCTCTTCGAAGTCCCGGTTCAGGTGGGTGGACTTGGCGTCGAACTCGACGATTTCCGTGCTGACACCGGCTGCGTCCAGCAGGCGTTTGTAGTCCCCGCCCAGCCCGGTGCTGTAGTCGTCACCGGCGGAAACAAAGATCGCGGCTCCGGCTCCCGGATGCCTTTCGCGTAACCATCTGGTTCCCAGCTCCGCCTGCAGTTGGTTCGGTGGCGCGATGCGGAAGTAGCCGTGGATTCCGCCGAGCTGGTCCCCCGACTGCGCGGAAGAGATCATCGGGATTCCCTGCCGTCCGTCATCAGGGTTCGGTCTGCCCAGGTACTCCATGGCCTTGACGGTCGTAGCTCGAGTCTGACCGAGACCGAGGACCGCTATGACGTTGGGGTCAGACTCGGCGATCTCCCAAATGCGGTGGCTGGTCTGGACGGCGAACTCGGACTCCCCACCGAGGTTCGCCACGAGAACCCGCAGGAGGACCTCCGGCGGTCGAGTAGTTCCATGGTTCCACTTCCGCATCCCCAGCAGAGTGCCGATGAGCTCGTTGACTCCGACGGCAAGATCGAACTGCGGCGGATCCTGCCCGGAGCTGAGTTGTGTGGCGAGAATGACAGTCGCGATGGGGTGGCCGGTCTCGTTGGACAGCTTCTCAGCCGCGGCATTTTCCTCGGTTATCAGTTTCCAGAGCGTCGTGATGACGTCGTTGCGCCAGTCCTTCTCGGGATCATAGGGCGATGTCGTGAACTTGGTGGGTTGTGCTGTGACCCCGATGCACTGGTCGCCGGCCTTCTTCTTGAGGATGAACCGCTGGTCCCACAACGTCCTGGTCACAGCCCTGACGGCGTGCGGGCTCCCGGGGTAGCAGTCCGTGCTGTGCTGCTTCGCATAGACAGCGGAGTAGCCGAGCAGCAGAAGCGTCAGCCCCGTCCCTGTCAACATGCGGACGGTACGTCGTGAAGGCTGAAGAACGGGATATTCATATTTGGCGAACGGCGTCTGGGTGGGCGTGAGTTCGCCGCGGTCGGGGCGCGCCGCGGTTGCCCGGTAGCGTTCCGCGGCGGCATGTCCCGGGCCGTCTCCGCAGGCGGCCAGGGCATCGACAAGCAGGACGGCGGTCGCGGCAGGGCTGGGTTCCGCCGCGGGTAGCTCGGAACGCAGGCTCCAGAGCAGGAACACGAGCCGCCGGAGGGCGGGTTCCGGCCCGTCGGCAGCGTCTGCCACGTCGCCGTCGTCCGCGGCCCCGTCCATCGGGGCAGCAGACGGCTCATCCGAGCCGTCCAGATAAGGCGCACCAGGTGCCTCGGTGATCCTCTCCAGCGCCTGCGGCCAGTCGTCGCGCTGGCCGATCCAGGATGCGACCGTGTCGATGACGGCGTTCACGTCGCCGAGTGCCAGGGTCTGGTAAAGGGCCTCGATCTCGTCGGCCTGTTCGCCCGTACGGCTGTAGAAGTCGCGCAGCCTGCTGTGGATCTCTGTGCTGCTCGGGCGCTCGGCTCGCGTGAGCTCGCGGGCCAGCAGGTCACGCAACAACGGGTGAAGTACGGCACCGGAGCCGGACCTTGTTATGAAGCTGTACCGGGACAGCTCTGAGATCAACGATTTCGGGTTGGTGTTGGGAAAGTCCTGGTCCGTGCGGGGGATGAGGACCGCGATGATTTCGCGGGTGATCCGGCGCGGGGCTGACAGGCGCACGAGCAGGTGTTGGATGTCCGCTCGGCCGGGGGAAGCCGGTATGGCGGGACGGCCCGGCGCAGCGGGGAAGTGCTGAAGAAACCGCAGGAGCAGATAGTCCCGGATGGTGGCGTTGGCGGTCGCGCCGACGAGGTTTGCCTGCGGGACGACCGCCGCCGCCGGCTCGTCGAACACCGTCCGCATCGCGAGCGGGATCGTCCGGTTCCACAGGGCGTTATCGGACAGCCAGCGGGCGACGAGGTCGACGGCGAGGGGATGGCCGCGGGTTGTGCGGAAGAACGCATCCAGCAGTTCGTCCTCCCCACCGGCCCAGTCGGCGAACAGTTGGGTGGTGTGCAGGTACTTCCGGGTCTGGTCACGGGTGAACGCAGGAAGCGTCAGCGGCAGGACCGCGGCGGCCTTCGCCTTTGCCGGATTCGTGGAATCTCGGGTGAAGCGGGCGTGCCAGGTGCCGAAGAGCACCGCGGCGGCCTCTGCCGGAGATTGGGAGTCGGCGCCGTCGGGCTCGGGCAGGAGGGTACGCGGCTCGGGTGCCGACTGTTTCGTCGCGATGACGAGCAGGCCGGCGTCGGGGCGTTGAAGCCTGCGCTCGACGAGCAGGCTGAGAAGATCGGCACCCTGGGGGTCGACATTGTGGGCTCGGTCGATGTCGTCAAGCAGGAGAAGGCAGTTGACCCGCCGGCGAGGGCGGAACCGGTAGGCGCGTTGGATGTCATCCAGGAAGGCGCGTACGAGTACCCGATTCACCGCCTTCCAGTTCCCCTCGTCCACCAGATGCCAGATGTTGGCTATGACGTCGGCGGCGCGGTAGCCCGGGGGTAAACCGAAGAT
>NZ_CAAAFT010000044.1:23180-28369 GCF_900634765.1 Candidatus Protofrankia californiensis
CGGTAGCCCGGGGGTAAACCGAAGATTTCGCCGCCGACGGTCTTCTCAAGCCAGCTCAGCCGTATTCCGATCCGGGGCGCGAACAGACGCCTTATCGGGGAGGGCAGGACAAGGACAAGACCGAGCAGTAACGGTTGGAACAGGCTGATGCGCTTGGCCAGGAGCGGAAGCGGCGCCGATAGTTGATCGGCGGCACTGGCCAGGAGACTGATCGCCAGCCGGAACCCGGTGAGCATTTCCTGGAGTAACTCGTTGGCGTCGCCAGGCATGTTCCCCGGCGGGCCGGGGTTGTCAGCCTCCGCGGGGTCCGCCGAATCCGGCTGGGCCGCCTGAGGTTGTGCCGTCTGCCGTGCGTTGAGGGCGAGCCGGACGAGGTCGTAGCGTGGGAAGCGGACCCGTCCGAACTCCCGGTGGCCGCGCTCGAATCTCTGCGTGGCAGCGGAAAGTATGCCCTCACAGGTGCGCGTCCGGCTGGTGTCGACGTTCACCCAAGACATGGGGACGACGTGCCGGCAGCGTCTGTTGACCTCGTCGAGGACCGTGGTCTTGCCCGAGCCACCGGGCCCGTACAGGATCACGATCGGCAGCGGCTCACGGCTTCGACCTCGGATCCAACGTCGGCTCTGACGTCGGATCAGTCTGTCGAGCAGCGCCATCGTGGCGTCCCGCCCGATGAGCGGCTGCTCGCCGTCGTTCGCCATGGTCGTCCTTTGCGGTCCGGATTACCAGGATCGGTGTGCCCAGATGCTCCTGAGGTGGTCCTGCTGGATGGTCGCATGACCCAGAAGAAAGTTGACGCATAGCAATGAGAGGTATGTATCTCGGTAGGGCTGCCGGGACGCACCGTTGCCGTGTGTTCGTTGAGCAGTCGTGGTCAGACCGTGGACCGGCCATGTTCAGGTCGGGGACCGGCTGGTCGTGGACCGGGCCCGGTTCTGTCGTCAGACCTGTACCGGATGGCCGGCTGCTACCGGATGGTCGGCTGGCCCGGTGATGACGGCCAGGACCGTGCTACCGGGCCTTATCGTGCCGCGGCGCACCAGGTCGAACAGGCCGTACATCATCTTCGCGACGTACACCGGCTCGAGGCCAATGCCGTGGCGCCCGGCGAAATCGTCGATGAACCGCTGGAGATCCGGTGGTCTGCGCGCGAAACCGCCGAAGTGGAAGTCGCAGTCGATGCGCCAGTTGTTGGTGGACCGCCCGAAGGTGGCGCGCTGGAGGTCGCCGACGACCTCCCGGAGAAACCGGCCGCCTTTCAGCGCGGAGAATCCGATGGCCTGTTGGCCCGGCCGCAGGCTCGCCGCTATACCGGCCAGGGTGCCGCCCGAGCCGCAGCCGCAGCAGACGACGTCGACATGCGGCTCGACCTCGCCGAGAATCTCGGCGCAGCCGCGGACCCCGGCCGGGTTGCTGCCGCCCTCCGGCAGCAGGAAGAAATCACCGAAGCGAGTCCGCAGGTCGGCGAGCACGTCCGGTTCGTGTTTCCGGCGATACGTTGACCTGTCCAGGTATGTCAGCTGCATCCCGTGGGCGGCGGCGACCGAGAGCGACCAGTTGAGCGGCGGATGTTCCTCGCCGCGGATCACACCGATGGTGGTGAAACCGAAAAGCTCTCCGGCCGCGGCTGTCGCCCGGATATGGTTGGAGAACGCTCCGCCGAAGGTCAGTACCGTCGATGTTCCCGCCCCCCAAACGTCCGCCAGATTGTATTTCAGTTTGCGCCACTTGTTGCCCGGTATCGCCGGGCTGATGAGGTCGTCACGTTTGAGTAGCACCCGGACCCCGTGCCGGGCAAACCGGTCGTCGTCCAGCTCCTCGACCGGCGAGGGAAGCCGCAGAACCCCGGGATGCAGAGTCCCGGGACGCGGAGCCTCCCGGCGCGAAGCCTGATCGTTCATACCGGTGCTCCTTGTGGACGACCTGACCACCGTATGGCGTGCAGCCCGGCGGTGACGCCGGCGGTGGACAGCGCGATGAGCGAACCGGCCGGGACTCAGTTCCCGAAGTGATCGTAGAGTATCCGCCTGGACACGCTCGCCCGGGCCGTGATCACATCGACACTCGACCGGCTGAGCTCTCGTCAAAGAAGATGTTGATGGCCGCCCGCATCACCTCATCCCGTTTGACAGGGACGTCGTGCGGCGACGACTCGTGCGCACTTGGTTTCCGAGCGGGGTTCTTCGACGTCCCGATGGGACAGGGCATAACGCAGATGATGCAGAAGCCATGGTCAGGACCTACGGACGAGTTTCGGGCGCCAACAGAAGCATGGAAGCATCTTGACGCATCAATTTGAAGACATCATGATGTCCAACATGCGGACCACCCTGACTCTCGATGATGATGTTGCTCGGCTGGTCGAGGAGGCCATCCATCGCGAACATCGTCCGATGAAGCAGATCGTCAACGACGCGCTGCGGCGTGCCTTGGCGCCACGCGTCGCTCGGCAGGAGCCGTACCACCTGACGCCGCACGAGTCGGCCGTACGGCCGGGCTTCGATCCGTCCGGGTTCAACCGACTGGCCGACGAGCTGGAAGACGAGGCGATCCTCGACAACGCACGGCGTGGCTCATGATCGTTCCTGACGTCAACCTGCTGCTCTACGCGGTGATCTCCGGCTTCCCGCAGCACCCCCGCGCGCACGCGTGGTGGGAACAAACGATCAACAGCCCCGCCCGTGTCGGCCTGACTCAGCCCGCCTTGTTCGGCTTCCTGCGGATTGCCACAAATGCTCGGATACTCCAGTCGCCCCTGGCTGTCAACGATGCCGTTGCGTACGTGCACGATTGGCTCGCGCAACCCAACGTCGATCTTCTCGTGCCAGGTCCTGAACACCTGCGCATCGCCCTCGAGCTCCTCGCAGAAATCGGCACCGCGGGAAATCTGACCACCGACGTCCAACTAGCCGCCTATGCCATCGAGCACCAAGGGGAGATGCACTCCAACGACACCGACTTCGCCAGGTTTCCCAACCTGAAATGGACCAACCCGCTCCAGTAACTCGCTCGGCAACCGATCCGTTGCCCTGCCGGGTGTCGGCTGCCTTCACCGAGCTCGCACCGGCGATCTGATCAACATTCAGGCGTCGTGACCGCCGTATGGCGTGCAGCCCGGCGGTGATGCCGGCGGTGGACAGCGCGATGAGTGAACCGGTCGGGACCCAGTTTCCGAACCGGTCGTAGAGGGTCTGCCTGGTCGTTAGCGGTACGTCGGTGCGGTAGGGGCCGCGTTCGTGGATGCCGAGACGGAGGAGTTCACGTCCGGAGGCGTCGAAGACGGCGGAAACGCCGGTGAGGGTGGCGTGCACGACCGGGCGTCCCGACTCGACGGCGCGCAGCGCGGCGAGGCTCGCGTGCTGGTCGGGCGCCCAGCTGCCCTGGAAGGTCGACGTCGCCGACTGCACGACGATCATTTCCGCGCCCATCCGGGCGAGCCGGCGCCCCAGGTCGGGAAAGGCCGACTCGAAGCAGATCAACGTCCCGAACCGCACACCCGCCGTCTGCATGACGGTGAGCCGGTGACCCGTTCGGCGGTTCTCCGCGGCCGCTTCAGTTACCGACGTCAGCCAGCCGAACACCGGCCGCAGTGGGATGTACTCGCCGAACGGTACCAGCCGCATCTTGTCGTAGCGGCCGTGTGGCCCGTCCGGGCCGATCAGAACTGCCGTCTTGTAGATCCCGTTGCCTGGCGAACCCGACTGGCCTCGTGGATCCGATGAACCATGCGGACGTGATGGATCATGTGTCGTGCCAAGGGTTCTGGTTCGCCGGGCGTCGGTGTTGACCAGGATGTCGGCGCCGACCGTGCGGGCCGCCGCCTCGATCCGGCCCAGGTGGGCGGGATCGTCGGCAAGGTCGAAGCCGACGCTGCTCTCACCCCAGACGACCAGGTCCACACCGGTGCCAGCGAGACGCCGGGTGGCGGTCTCGCTGGCGGTGAACCGCGGTTCGACGGCGTGAATGACGCCCGGCTGGGCGCCGCCCAGGCGCAGCGTCCTGGTCGCCGGGGGAGCGGACCTCAGTATCGCCGCACCGCCGATGGCGAGGGTGACGATCCCGATTGCCGCCAGGCCCGCGACGATCCGTCTGCGGGCCGGTGCGCCCGGGATCCCGGCCGCGGCCAGCGCCAGCCCGACGGCGACCAGCACGAAGCTGAGCAACCACACTCCGCCGAGTGAGGCCAGCGCCAGCACCGGCCGGCTGTTCCACTGACTTGCGCCGAGCAGCGCCCACGGCCCCCCGAGCCCCTGCCATGATCGGAGAAACTCGCCGGCCACCCAGGCCGACGGCACGACCAGCAGCGCCCATGCGAGCGTCCGCGTCGAGGGGGGCTGGCGCAGGGCCGTCCAGACCGAGATCCCCCACAGCGTCCAGGTCGCGCCCAGCACCACGGTGATCATGAGCAGGAACGGACCGGTGTTCGGAGCCAGCCAGTAGCAGGCCGCCAGGAAGAATCCGGTGCCGCCCCACCAGGCCCGTACGGCTGCCTCCCGCCTGGTCGACGCCATGCGGACGACCAGCATGAGCGGTACGAGCCCGACGAAACCGAGTACCCACACCCCCGGTGCCGGGAATGCGAACGCCGGGATCGCTCCGGTGAGCCCGGCGAGTCCTCGGGCCGGCAGCCTGCGACCGGCCGTCCCGTTCCTGCCGTCTCTGCCGTCCATGTCGCGATGCTCCGACCACTTCGAGCACCTGCGCAAAGCAGCGCGTGAATCAGCTGTGTGGACCAGCTGTGTGGATCAGCCCAGCCGGGGCTCGAGCTTGTCGAGGACACCGTTGTACAGCCTGCGGATGCCGATCGGCGCGAAGGTGCGTTCGAAGAATCCGCCGATGCCGCTCGCACCGGCCCAGCTCGTCTCCACCGACACCCGGGTCGTCCCCGAGCCCGCCGGCTGCACCGTCCACACGGTCCGCAGGGAGGAGTTCTGGTCGGCTTCAGCCAGGCTGCGACCGGGTTCGGGTGCGGACACGACCGCCTCGACGTTGCGGATGCGGCGGCGGGTCGCGTGCAGCCGGTAGCGGATCCGGGTGCCCGCGCCGGTACCGCCCTCCAGTACCTCGTAGTCCGTGATCGTTTCCGGCCAGGTTTCGGCCCGGATGCCCTTGTAGTCGCCGAGCGCCTCGATGACGGTGGCCGGCGCGGCCGTCACGACCCGGGCCACGGTCACCTTGATCTCTGCCAT
>NZ_CAAAFT010000044.1:28394-30371 GCF_900634765.1 Candidatus Protofrankia californiensis
CCGGATGCCCTTGTAGTCGCCGAGCGCCTCGATGACGGTGGCCGGCGCGGCCGTCACGACCCGGTCCACGGTCACCTTGATCTCTGCCACTCGATCTCCATTCATAATCATAAATAGCGCGAATTATCGGTCCCGGACCACCCGCGTCCCGCCCGGCGTGTTCGACGTTAGGGCATGCCGAGCAGCCACAGGTCCACGCCGTCGACGTGGCGTCCGGGACGGCCGGCCAGCGCGGTCAGTAACCTCACCAGTTCGTCGTGGTGGTCGCTCGGGCCGAGGACGACCGCGTCGAGGCCGAAGCGGTCGAAGGTGGCCTGCAGCCCGGGTTGCTGCAGCGTGGCGTCCGCGGTGGTACTGCCGGTCGCGACCGCGATGAGGGCCGAGTTGAGCGGGTCCACCTCCGGGTGGAAGCTGGAGCGTCCATTACGGTCGGGAACAGTGCAGTAGCAACCCGGCATGGCGAAACGGAAGCCGGCCTGTGCCTGCCAGAGCATCGCCACGTTCTGCTGCGGATACGGGTAGGGCACGACAAGCGCGGTCGACCCTTCCGGCAGGGCCTCCTTCACCTGCGAGCCGGTGAAGAAGGACGGGGTGGCCGCCGAGAAGGCAAGCAGCGTGGCCGGCAGCAGCGGAACCAGGGCGGTGACGGACACGCCGGCGGTGACAGCGCGGATCCGGGGCGGGCGTACCTGGTCCAGCCATACCGCGACCATGATGCCGGCCGCGAGCACGAGGTAGAGCGACAACCGCGACGGCAGCGCGTTGTGCAGGACCGGCCCCAGCTCCAGCACGCGCCACGGCAGGGGGATGCCCGTGTTGTGCCCGCCGACGTGCAGATGCGGGCCGAGCGACAGGACGGCGACGGCGACGCACAGCGGCGCGCACAGGGCCACCAGCCGGTTGCGGCGCAACCGCACCGCGATGAACGCGAGCAGGGCCAGCATGGGCAGGCCGAGGTAGCCGCTGACCTCCACCGCGTTGCCGGTGAACGTCAGGCTCTCGCGCACGGCGAAGTCCGGCCCGAGCGCCTGCAGGGGCGTGGGCGTGACGAACGTGAGCAGGTCGGAGACGGCGACGTCCGGCGGCTGGATCGAGCCGTGGACGCGTTGCGGGCCGAAGAACTGGGTGGCCAGCGGCCAGGCCAGCAGGGCCGTGGCGACGCCGGCGCAGACGGCGAGCCCGCGCACGGCGGCGGCCGCGCGGATGCGGACCTGGTCCCGATGCTGCAGGCACAGGATGGCGATGGCGACGACCGTGACCACCGCCGAGGTCGCCAGCACCTCCTCGCTGACCAGCGCCTGGGCGGCCACGGCCACACCGAGCAGGACGCCGGTCCGCCGGGTGCTGCGCTGCCGGACGAGCAGGTCGTCCATGAGCAGCAGCAGGATCGGGGGAAAGGGCACGAACGACAGGTGCAGGTGCCCGTAGGAGGCACCGATCATGTATGGACTGAAGCCGTAGAGCAGCCCGGCGACGGCGGCCGGCAGCGCGGCCGTCCAGCGGCGCATCGCCAGGAACATCGCCCAGCCCGACAGCGCGGGCGCCAGGGTCGTGAGCACCTGGAAGGCCACCAGCGGACCGGCCAGCGCGGTGATCGGCGTGGCCAGCACACCGAGCAGCGGCACGCCGGTGCTCCACATGATGTTGACGCCGTCCGGCACGTTCAGTAACTGCGTGACGAAGGGGTTGAGCCCGTGAGCGAGCGCGTACGGTGTCCACCCCAGGTACCAGGAGAACAGCACAGCGTCACCGCCGCCGTAGACGGTCGTTCCCAGATCGGTCCAGCCGTCGCGGAAGAGCAACGCGGACAACGCGCAGAACGCGACGAGGACGGCCAGGGCGACGGGCCACCGTCGTGTCCTCGCCAGGAGCACCTCCGGCGATCCCGCCCCCGGCCCGAGCCCCAGCCCCAGCCCCGGCGTCGGCGTCGGCGTCGAGCCGGCGTCACCAGGGGCGGTCCTGACGCCGGTACTGATC
>NZ_CAAAFT010000045.1:0-557 GCF_900634765.1 Candidatus Protofrankia californiensis
GATCAGTACCGGCGTCACCAGGGGCGGTCCTGACGCCGGTACTGATCTCGGTGGTGGTCACGGGCATCTCCTCGAGTCGATACGAGCGATCTACGTGGACGTCCCGTAACGCATCGGACCGGCAGGAGCCTACGTCACTGCTGATACAGCGGATACGGCGGATCTGTTACCGAAAAACGATAACTTCTGTAGTAATGGTGTAGTTCATTGCCCCATGCCTGCCTGCCTGCCCGTCCGGCACGACCACTCACTCGTTCGGCACGGTCACTCGGCGGGCGCGGTCACCTGTCCGGTGAGGTCGGTCCGGGCGCCGGCCCGCAGCCGCACGAGGCCCGCGAGCAGGCGCAGCTCGTCCACCGTCCGGGGAGCGGCATCCAGCAGCGCCGGTGACATCACCAGGACGGCCAGCACCTGCGCTCGGGACAGCGCGACGTTCATCCGGTTGCGTGAGAGCAGAAATTCCAGCCCGCGCGGGGCTTCGGCCGCGCTGGACGTGGTCAGCGACATGATCGCCACAGGCGCTTCCTGGCCCTGGAAGCGGTCCACCGTCGCGACCC
>NZ_CAAAFT010000045.1:582-7724 GCF_900634765.1 Candidatus Protofrankia californiensis
CTGGACGTGGTCAGCGACATGATCGCCACAGGCGCTTCCTGGCCCTGGAAGCGGTCCACCGTCGCGACCCGGACCCCGTGAACGCCAGCCTTGCCCAGAGTGTGCTCGATTGCGCGTACCTGGCGGTTGTAGGGGGCGACCACCAGCACGTCGCAGGCGCGCAGGACGCGTTCGGTACCGCCGTCGACGAAGTGGCGGCCGAGGATGCCCCTGAGCAGGTCACGGACGGTGTCCACCTCCGGGTCGGACCGGGTGGTGTTGCCGTGGTGGACCACATCGTGCAGGTACAGACCCGCCTGGAGGCCGTCGATGCGGCGGCCGGCGGCGACCGGATGGGCGTGCAGGCGCCCCCGGTAGGCCAGCGCCGACACCGGTGCGCACACCTGCGGGTGCATCCGCCGGGTGAGGTCCAGGAAGTAGCCGAACTCGGCCGGTATGATTTCGTCCTCGCCGAGCAGGTGGGACAGGGCGGAGGCGTCCGCGCCGTCCGGGTGGATTCCCGCGACGACCTGCGGGAGCTGTTGGGGGTCGCCGAGCAGGACGAGGTTGCGCGCGGCGCCCGCCACGGCCAGGGTGTCGGCGAGCGCGAACTGCCCCGCCTCGTCGATGATCATTACGTCGAACGGTTCCGCGCGCAGCGCCGGATTGGCGAATGCCCACGCGGTGTCGCCGACGAGGTGCCCGTCCGGATGCGCGGCACGCCAGGACGCCAGCGCCCGGATGTCGCGCGGGGTGTCCCACGGCGTGTCCGGGTCGGGTTTGTGACCGGAGCGCAGCTTCTTCGCCGCGGCGATGCTCCCGGCGGTTGATGCCGGATCGTCCGCGGATGCCGGACCGGCGGCGGACGCTGGACCGGCAGCGGGGCCGGTCGCGGCGAGCATGGTGTTCTCGATCGCCTTGTGGCTGGTCGAGCACACACCGACGGTGCGTCCTGTCTCGACGAGGTGGCGGATCAGCCGTCCGGCAAGGTAGGTCTTGCCGGCGCCGGGCGGTCCCTGTACCGCGAGGTAGGAGTTGTCCAGGGCGTCGACGGCGGCGAGCACGGCGGTGATCAGGTCCCCACCGTGCTCGGCCGGATCCGGCAGGCCGGCGTGCTGGGCGGGCTGTCCCAGCAGCCGTGGCGGGTGCCGGCGCAGCAGGTCCATGGCTGGTCCGCCCGGCAGATCCACGTCAGCCCGCAGCGGGGAGGACGCCTGTTCCAAGGAGGACACCGGTCCCGGGGCGAGCGCCGGTTCCGGGGAGGACGTCGGTTCCGGGGAGGGGGCCGGTTGCGGGGAAGGCAGAGTCGCGGCCACCGTCCGCGCGAGTTCGGCGATCGCAGCCGGTTTGGGTTCGGGACGCACCGGCGGACCTGGTAGCACTGCCAGCGGCAGATCGGCGGTGGTGTCCTCCGGTGCCGCGCTCTCCCGGACGAGCAACCTGTCGGGTTCGCTCCGTTCGATCTCGGCGTCCCGGGTGTGACCGGAGGCGGGGCCGAAGGCGGCGTGACGCTGATCACCACCGGTGCCCGGGTAGAGCAGCCGTACCCGCTCACCGGTGGAGAACGGATGGGTGCGGTCGGGGTCGAGCGAGGTGAGCAGGCTGCGTCGGGTCTTCTTCTGCCGTCCGGTCGGGGCGACCCACCCCTCGACGACGGTCCATTCCAGCGGGACGGCGCAGCCGTCGTCGGCTTCCAGCGCGGCACGGTCGGCGGTGAGCCAGGCGAAGAACTCCCACCAGGCGGGTTTGTTCTCGCGCCGGTGGTAACCGACGGCAGCCGCCAGCAGCGCCCGGGCCCGCTCGCCGTCCGTCCATGTTGCCGGGTCCTCGGGCAGGCCGGCGATCAGCGCGTCAACGGTCGCGTCGGAATAATCCGGCGGTGCATCGGCAGCCGTGTCCTCGGCCTCCGGCAGCAGGTCCGCGGCTGGCGCGGGCATGATCCCTTCGACCGTACGCAGGTCGAGCAGCCAGCGGTGCAGGCGGTGGGTGGACACGCAGTCGACCCGGTTGTACTCGGCGATCTCGTTGAGGACGTGGTCGGCGGCCTCCTGCTCGCCGGCCGCGAGGTGGGCCAGGACATTCTCGTAGGCGACGATGCTGTCGACGGCGGTCTTGACCTCGGCGCCACGCGCCCCCGGCATGTACAGCGGCTCCAGATACTTGATCGAGTACGAGCGCTGGGAGATCTTCAGGCTGCGCCGGACGACCGTGTACAGGTCTACGAGCCGATGCCCGGCGAGCAGGGCGTCCACCTGCTGTTCGCGGGTGCCGTGCCTGGCCGCGAGCCGTTTGAGTGCGTTCGGTTCGTACGGAGCGTAGTGGTAGATGTGCGCCCGGGGATGGTCGGTGAGCCGTCGCAGCGCCCAGTCGATGAACCGCTCGAGCGCGCGCTTCTCCCCGGCGCGGTCGTGTGCCCAGAACGGGTGGAAGATCTCCGGAGGGTCGGCGGGGCTGCCGGCACTGGCACTGGCACCGGCACTGTCAACAGCAGCGGTGTCGAGGGTGACGGCGCCGAACAGGTACTCCAGACCGGAGTTGTCCAGCGCGTACGGATCCCCCTCCATGTCGAAGTAGATGTCGCCCGGATCCGGTACCGGCAGGGAGGCGAGCCCATCGGGCGCGACCACCCGGACGGTCACGGTGCCGGTCCGGTCGTCGTCGGTGCGGGTCGCGTCCTGGATGACCTGCAGCTCCGCCTGCAGCCGCAGCCCGGCGAACGTCGCCGGCGCCATCGAGGCGGGACGCTGGTCATCACCCGCGGCGGCGAGGTCCTCGACCGAGGTGATGCCGGCGGCCCGCAGCTTGCGCCGCTGATCCGTGCGCAGGCCGGCGACCAGTGACAGGTCGCGGGCGACTTCCCGTCCCTGCTCGCAGTGGGCGGCGAACGCGCAGGTCCCACACGCGGGCCGGGGATCACCCCAGGACGGCCGGGGGATCGCGGGCGCGAGCCCGAGCTGCGTGGTCAGCCTGCCCCGGGCATGGCCGACCATGGGCGCGACGTCCTCGACCCGTAACGATTCCAGCCGGCCGTCGCCGAGTAACAGATGGATGCGCCGGGCGGCGGCCACACCGATCGCGGGGAGCGCCCGGGCGTAGGAGGCGAGCTGCACCACCGCGGCGGGGCGGGCGTGGCGGGCGAGCTTGGCGTCGTACGGTTCGTAGCGACCGGGTACGGCCTCACCGGTGTGCGCACCGGTGACCGGGTCGAGGTGCGTGGCGATCAGGAAGTCGGGCCGTCCCTGGAAGGAGCCGTCGAAGAGCACTGCCTGGTAGATGACGGCGGCGCGAGCGGTGACGGCTTCGCGGGTCTGTTCCCGGGCCGTCTCCAGCGCCGCCAGGGTGCCCTCGGGTCGTTCGATCACCGCGACGGCGTCAGCGCCGAAGATCCCGACGAGGTGCGCGAGCCACCGCTGTTCGTGCGCGTCGCCGTGGCGGACCAGCAGTTCGTCCGCTGCACCGACCGTGACCGGCTCGCCGGTGGTGGCATCGTCCAGTCGCACCCCGGCCGCGTGGGCATGTGACAGCGCGAGTCGGTGCCCGCACTCGAGCGCATCGACGATGTCGCTCGCCGACACCACCCACCGGTCGTCGAACCGCTGCATGCTCCCTCACATCGCCGGTGTTCCCCGTTCCCGGGATCTCCGGGCACGCGAAAAGCGCCGAAGCCATCATCCTCGTCCCGGGTGGGCTCAGTGACCTGGGCCTCCCGAACCTCCCGGACCCGGTAGGAGCCCCGGGCTCGAGAAAATCATGATCGCGCTGCTTTTGGCCCTTCAGCCGGTCCGGGTTCCGTACCGGGCGGCGGCATTCTGGACGAGCTGCAGCGATTCGGTGCTGGCGGTCAGGTGTTTGCTGTCCATCAGGCTGAATGCGAACAGGCCCGCGCCGGTGACCTGCCGTATGTAGTCGTCGGTGAAAACCGCCTGCAGGTCGTTGGCCCAGGTGCCCGCCGAGCCGTCGTCGGGTTTGTAGTGCGCGACCATGACCGGGCCGTATTTTCCGAGAATCTGGGTCATGTTACGGATGTCGTCGACGTTGTTTTTGGAGTCCATCGCCTGGAAGCTCTGGAAGTCCGACTGCCGCAGCACGTCGTCGAAATGTCCGATCAGCGATTTCCCGCCGCCCTTCGCGGGGTCGTCCCAGCGGGCCTGCCAGCCACCCCAGCCAAGGGAAATCCTGGCGTTCGGCGCCAGCGAGTGGAAGATACCCATGGCGGCGACGTACTGGTCCTTGAGTTTCAGGTAGTAGTTCGTCACCTCCTGGTTGGCGGCCCAGGTGTTGGCCTTGCACGGGTAGGTCTGCAGTTCGGTGAACAGCGTGACGTACAGCGGCGGTCCGCCCGCCTCGCGGCCGAATATCTGCGCGAGTCGCCGGGTGTCGCTCAGGAATGACGACGACAGTGGGTAGTCCCGACCGCAGGCCGGCCCGTACTTGGTCTGCACGGTGGCGACCTGGCCGGCTCCGCCGAGCCACACGACGAGATGGATCGCGCGCCCGCCGGCGTAGACCTGGGGAATGAGATCCTTCGACCAATTGGTGAGGAAACCGAAGTCATTGGGGCTGTTGTACCAGGTCGTGAACATTCCCAGCTGGTCGGCGACGGGTGAGGTCGAGTCGCTGTCGAGAGAGGGCCCGAGGCCGAACACGAGCTTGCCGGCCCGGCCGAAACCCGGTGGCCTGGCCGCGGTACCGGCCGCGGTACCGGCCGCGGTGGTGACGGCGGACGTCGACGCCGTCCGCTCCGCCGGGGGCCGGCCCGCTATGTCCGGCAGCGACCACACGACCAGTCCGACCAGTGTCGTAAAAAAGACAAGAATGGCCTTCAGTGTGTGAAACCGCTTCAGTACGGACAAGGGGGCTGCTCCGTAATTCTCCCGAAGTGTTCCCCCGAACGGGGGTAGCGTACATGTTCCCATCGCTGGACGATCTCCAGCTTGGAGATCGCCACTCGAGTGAAGGTGACGACATCCGGTGTCCGGTTACACCACCAGCCGCACCACCAGCCGCACCACCAGCCGCACCACCGGCCGTATTGCCGGCCGTACCACCGGTCACACCGCCGCCGACCGCACCGCGGCCGGCCGATCCGTTCGGCGAAAACCCCCGATTCCGTGTGGATGCGGCAGATATGATCTCTCCGGCGAGAGACGCCGGTAGGTGACGGTCCGGTGGCAGCCAACCTCCGGCCACGGGGGGAGATACGTAGGTGGACGGGACCGCGCTGCAGGTCAACACCCCGGACGGTCAGGTCGTCCTTTCGGGCGGTGGACCATACGTGGTCGGGCGGGCGCGTCAGGCCGACGTCGTCATCGTCGACCCTCGCGTGTCACGACGGCACCTGGTCCTGGAGTCGGGCGCCGACGGTTGGCTGGTGCGTGACATCAGCGCGAACGGTCTGTGGCGTGACGGCAGGCGGGTGGGCAACGTCAACGTCACCGCGCGCGGTGGGCAGGTCCGGATCCGGTTGGGCGCCGTGGACGGGCCGGAGGTCATTCTCGTCCCGTGGTCTGAGCCCCTCCCGGGTCCGTCGGGCCGCCTGGACTCACCGGGTGACCCGTTGACCGCGTTTGCCGGTGCTGGCGGCGCCCCTGGTTCGCCTGCCGGGCGAGCAGGCCGGGCCGGTGCGGCCGGCGACGACTCGGTGACGTTCCAGCATCCGGTGGTGGGTAACGACCATAAGGTCCACCGGTTGCGTCCAGGACGGATGATGCTGGGCCGTTCCCAGGACAACGACGTGGTCGTGGACGACTTACTCGCCTCTCGGCACCATGCCCAGCTCCGGATCGGTCCTCAGCGCCGGGTCGGTGACGTTGCGGGCAGTAACGGCACGGGCAGTAACGGCACGGGTGGCGGTGACGGCACGGCTGGCGTCGCCGTCGAGGTCGTCGATCTGGGATCGGCCAACGGTACGTTCGTCAACGGCCAGCGGGTGGCCCGTGCATTCATGGCGCAACGTGACGTCATCGCGATCGGTCACCACCTGTTCCAGCTCGACGGCGGGACGCTGGTCGAGTACGTCGACGGCGGTGACGTCACCTTCGAGGTGAAGGCCCTGTCGGTGTGGGCCGGCGCCAAGCAGCTCATGCACGACGTCACGTTCCGCCTGCCGGCCCGGTCGCTGCTCGGTGTGGTCGGTCCGAGCGGTGCGGGCAAGTCGACGTTACTCAACGCACTCACCGGGTTCCGCCCGGCAGATGCCGGCGTGGTCCGCTACGCCGGTCGGGATCTCTACGCCGAATACGACGAGCTGCGTCGCCGGATCGGTTATGTCCCGCAGGCCGACCCGCTGCACGGCCAGCTCACCGTCCGCCAGGCCCTGGAGTGTGGCGCTGAGCTGCGCTTTCCCGCGGACACGACAGCGGACGAGCGGCGCAGCCGGGTCGCTGAGGTCATTACCCAGCTCGGGTTGCGTGACCATGCCGACACGCCGGTGAGCAGGCTGTCGGGAGGGCAGCGCAAACGGACCAGCGTTGCTCTGGAGCTGCTGATCCGTCCGACCCTGCTGTTTCTGGACGAGCCCACCTCCGGCCTCGATCCGGCGAACGACCAGTCGGTGATGGAGGCACTCCACGGGCTCGCCCGCGGCAGCGACGGCGGGGACGGCGCCGTGGGCGAGGGCCGCACGGTGATTGTAGTCACTCATAGTGTCTTGTTTCTCGATTTGTGCGACTACCTGCTGGTGCTTGCCCCTGGTGGCCACGTGGCCTACTTCGGTCCGAGCACGGGCGCGCTGCGGTTCTTCGGCAAGAAGGACTTCAAGGAGTTCGTGGCCGTCTTCCGGGAGCTGGAGGCGACCCCGGGTGATGTTCTCGCCGCCCGCTTCCGCGCGTCCGAGTACTACGTCCCGTCCGCCGTTGTCGCGCCGGTCGTGCGCCGTCCGCCCGCGCTGCTGCCGAGTATCCGCCAGCAGCCGGTGTCGGCGCAGCTGTCGACGCTGATCAGGCGGTACCTGCGGGTTGTGTTCGCCGATCGCTCCTATCTCCGGCTGATCCTCGCGTTCCCGTTCCTGCTCGGGATCATCCCGCGGGTCATCCCGGCGAAGGACGGTCTCGTGGCGCTGCGGGAACCCAACCCGGACGCGACCAAGGTGCTGGTCGTGCTCGTGCTGTGCGCGTGCTTCATGGGGATGGCGAACTCCGTGCGTGAGATCGTCAAGGAGCGGC
>NZ_CAAAFT010000045.1:8018-14093 GCF_900634765.1 Candidatus Protofrankia californiensis
CTCCGTGCGTGAGATCGTCAAGGAGCGGCCGATCTACCGGCGTGAGCGCACGATCGGCCTGTCGCGTACCGCCTACCTCGGTTCGAAGATCGTGGTTTTAACCGGGATCACCACCTGCCAGTGCGTGGTGTTCACCTTGATCGGCTTACTGGGGCGCCTACCGGCCGATGCCGTACTGCTCGGGTCACCGCTTGCGGAGTGTCTGATCGCGGTGATCGTGGCAGCGCTGTCGTCGATGATGATCGGGTTGCTCGTGTCGACGCTGGTGGACAACGCCGACAAGACCATGCCTGTACTCGTGCTGGTCACCATGGCCCAGCTCGTGCTGTCCGGGGGCTTGGTGTCGGCGGTGGGACGACCCGTGCTGGAACAGGTGAGCTGGATCGCGCCGGCTCGCTGGGGTTTTGCCGCACTGGGTTCGACCGCGGACCTCAACGAGGTCGCCAAGCTCGGCCGCGTGGGGCCCCGGGGCGATCCACCGGACCCGCTGTGGGACCACAGCGGGGCCACCTGGCTCCTCGACGTCCTCGCGGGCGTGGGGGTGGGTGTCGTCGCGCTGGCACTGACCGCGTACATGATCCGTCGGATCGAACCGAAGGTCAGCCGGCGCAGGACGATCGTGGATCCGCCATCCTAGAGGTGGCGAATCCGCGATCGGGCTGATTCTGCGCGTGACCGGAGGGTCGAAGACGGTGCGGATGCTGGCTCATAGGCACGTCCCGGGCTGTCACCATGATCGGCGGTGCGCGCTATCGTGTCGGATCATCTGGTCAGAGATCTCACCGCGACGGCCCCGTGCCGGTGAGGGTAGGCGGTGGAACAACGTTGGCGTACATCATCTCGACGATCAACCTCAAGGGAGGCGTCGGCAAGACGACGATCACCGCGGCACTGGCGGAGATCCTGGCGGGGGAGCATGGGAAGCGGGTACTGATCATCGATCTGGACCCGCAGACGAACCTGACCATTTTCATGATCGGCGAAGTGCGTTGGCAGGAGCTCAACGATTCGGGCCGGACGCTTGCGACGCTCTTCCGCGACGCGGTGGACCCGGGGCCGGACGGGAGCCTCTTCGACATCGACCTGGCGTTGCAGCGGGACGTCTCCCCGGTGGGAAGCGTCACGCAGGTCGACATGCTGGCCTCCTCGCTGGACCTCATCGACCTGCAGGACAGGCTGTTGTTGCCCGCCGGGGGCCTCGTCCACAATCAGGTCCACAACCCGGTCGAGCTGCTGCACCGGCAGATCGAGAAGGTCGCCGATGACTACGACTACATCCTTGTGGATTGCCCGCCGAACCTCAGCGTGCTCACCCTGAACGGGCTGCGAATCTCGCACGGCTATATCGTCCCGACGATTCCGGACGTCATGTCCACGTACGGAATTCCGCAGATACGGTCCAGGATCCAGAAGTTCGCCACGAGCGTGGACCGCCCCATCCCCGCCGTCGGCCTTGTCGTCAGCAAGTATCGGGCGAGCGTCTCGCTGCACCGGCAGACGGCCGATTATCTGGCCCGGTCCGCAAAGGAAACCGGCCTGCACGTGTTCGACTCCAGGATCCCGGATTCGACGGAGATCGCGGAGGCGGCGGAGTTCAACGACTGGGGCACCCTGCGGCAGCGGTACGGCTACCACCGCCACTACGATGCGCTCGCCGCGCTCGCGGTCGAGTTCATGGCCGCTGTCGAGGGCATCCGATGAGAACCGTCAGCCGTTGACAGCCGTCGGCGTCAACGGCACACCGAGCAGGCAACCCTAACGACCCGGGGACCTGGGCCTCCGGCAGCGCGAAAAAAACCATGATCGCGCTGCCTTTGGCCCTCTGGTTCCGCGCGGAGGTGCCGGCCGCCGCGTGCGGCAGCCGGCACCAGGTCCTGCGACATAGAACTTGCGATATGGAACTCAGGGCAGGGTGAGCCGGGCGACCTGTGGGTCGTGGTCGCTCTGCTGGACGGCGAACTCGGAGTTCACGTGGACCACGTCGTAGCTGTACGAGGCGCCGGCCAGCGCGGCGGACAGCAGGATGTGGTCGAGGACCTGCGAGTTGCCGTCGTAGACGTAGGTGTAACGCTCGGCGTCGGCCAGGGTGGCCGGCAGATCGGTCAGCCCGGCGCTGGCCAGGGTCTGCACGGGCGCTGAGTAGGTGAAATCGTTCAGGTCGCCGGCCACCACGATCCGTGCCTGGCTGTCGATCGCGAGGATCGACTGGACGAAGTTCTTCACCACCGCAGCCTGCTGGTTACGCTGCGTCTCGCTGGAGAGGGTCGGCGGCTGGTAGCGGCCAAACAGCGGGTTGTCACCGCCTTTGGAGTTCCAGTGGTTGGCGATCACGAACAGCGGTTTGGAGCTGAAGTAGAACTTGCCCACCAGCGGCTTGCGGCTGGCGTTGAAGGCCGAGTTGGTCGGGTCGATCCGGCCGGGGTTGACGCTGAGGTTCACCCGGTCGGCGGGGTTGCCGCTGTCGGAGACGCTCACCGCGGTGGTGGAGCCGCCCGGTGTGCCGGAGGCGAAGGTGAGCCCGATGTCGGTACGGAACAGGAAGCCGACGCGGATGTTGCCGCCGGGCTCGCCGCCGTCGGCGTCATCCACCGGGTTGATCTGCTGGTAGGTGTAGGTCGGCCCGCCCGCGGCACTGATCGCATTGATCAGTTTGGTCCAGGTCTGGTCGGCGGCCACCACCGAGCTGTTGGTTGCCCCGTCGTTGTCCTGGATCTCCTCGACGGTGATGATCCCCGGCGAGGCCAGGTGGGTCACGATCTGCTGCGCCAGCCCGTCGAACTTGCTCTGCGGGTCGGACGGGTCCAGGTTCTCCACGTTGAACGTGGCGACCGAGATCTGCCCGGGGCCCGGCCCGCCGGTGCTCTCCGGCGCGAGCCCGCCCGCCACCCTGCTGATCGCGCTGGTCAGCAGCAGCTTGAAGTTGCCGAAGGAGTAGTCGAGGATGCCGACTGCCGGCCCGGAGAAATGGTCGCCCACGTTCACTCCGGTGGGTACCGAGCCGGTCAGCGCTCCGTCGTCGAGGATCACCCGCTCCGGGTTGGGATCGGTCTGGCGCAGCACGATGCCGCCGCGGGTGGTGCGTACCGACGCGTTCGCGCCGTTGTCACCGAGTACCGGGATCTCGTTGTAGCTGTTGCCCGGGCCCACCGCCACCGGGTTGTTCACCTGGACGCGCATGCCCTCAAGGGACTCGTAGAAGTCGATGCCGTCGGTGCTGGCGTCGAAGGTGCCGGAGGTTTCGACACTGCCCGTGGCGTCGTTGTCGATCACCGTGCTCGGCGGCACCCGGCCGCCGGTGCCGATGACGGTCGCGGCCGGGACGCTCCGGGTCCCCAGCACGGAGACAGACGGTGAGGTGATCTCCGTGGTGGTCAGGTTCGTGGTGCTCGACCCACCCGGCCGGTACTCCGACACGGTCCCGCCGACCGCGATCTCCTGGCCGACAGTGACCGTGGGTGCGCTGGAGGTGTACACGAACACGCCTTCGGAGGTGGCGTTGTTCGCGTCCGGGCAGGGATCCTGGAACCAGAAGCCGGTGCTGATCACCGTGGTGACCACACCACGTACGTTGGATACCGACTGGCCGTTGCGCGAGGAGATGTGTGCGCTGCCCTGGATGTCACGGATGCGGGTGGTGTAGCCGGCACAGTCGCCGCCCCCGCCGCTCTGGGAGTTCTGCGGGGTGGGGCTGACCTTGGCGAAGTCGCTCGCGTTGTTGTCGGTGTCGGTGGCCGGGTTCGACCTGGTCGCTGAGGTGGTGTTGGACAGGGTCGGGGCCGGCGAGGTCTCGTAGTCGTTCGCGCTGCCGTAGCCGATGAAGTCCTTCACGCCGGACGCGGTGTCGCAGTTGCCACCGCATGTCAACGCGGTGGTGGTGGTGACGAGCGCGACCTTGCCCGAGGTGGCCGACATGTTCGTCGTGCCGGTCGCGTCCGGGGTCGGCAGCGCGGCACCCTGGCTGCCTCCGGAGCCGAGCTTGACCAGATACCTGGAGCCGGGCTGGATCGTGCCGGACAGCGCGGTGACGAGGTAGTTGGTGCCGGACGCGGAGGCGTACTGCGTGGACCAGCCGGAAACGCTGACCGCCGTGGTACCGCGGTTGTACAGCTCCACGAAATCGTTGAGGTACGGGGCGCCGCTGTTGCCGCCACCGCCGTAAACCTCACTGATCACCACGTCGGGCGAGGTCGAGAAGGCCGGGGCCGCGACAACCCCGATAAAGCCACCGACCAGGGTTACGGCGAGGACAGGCGGCACCAGACGCCGCACGACGGACCGAGCGCGTGGCGAAGGGCAAGAATGATCCATGAACGGGCTCCTGGCCGACAATGCGTGGGCAACGAGATGAGCCCGTCATCTCTATCGAGCGGACGGTGTTGATTTCTATCGGGTAAAGGCGACGATCAGCGGACGGGTGAATGAACTTCTGTCGCGACGGAAACGATGCTTCTCGGTCCGGCAACCGGGCTTCTCGGTCTGGTAACCGGCCGTCGATGACGGCCCGCGCTGACCGCTGAGACGGACGGCGCCGACCGCTAGGTTCTGTCCGCAGGGCCTCCGAGCGCACGAAAAACCCATGATCATGCGCTCTTTGGTCAGCTAGGACAGCAGTGGGAGCAGGGCGTGGACGTCGGCGAGCGCACGGAGCTGGTCGGTGAGGTGGGTGCAGGTCGTCGGTCCGGTCAGGGCGGTGCGTAGCCCGTCGCGCAGTCCCACCAGACGCTGACCGACCACGCGGCTGACGCTCGCCACGGCGAGCGGGCAGTCCGGACCCGGCAGGACATGGGGTGTCGCATCCGTTGAGCGGACTGTCCCGGTGGCGAGGTCGACCGTGGCGTTGACGGCGTATTCGTGGATGATCGACTCCGAGCCGTCCGGCTCGCAGTAGGTGTCCCGGAAGAGCCCTTCCACCACGGCCTCGCCCGGCTGCGGCCCGGGTGACACGTCAATCCTGCGCCGTCGCCGGATGCTCCCCGGCGGGAGCGGCGCTGTCACGTGCCAGCCCAACGGATCGCTGCTGTCGTCCAGCGGTGGAGCGGTCGCTCCCCTGCCCATGAGAGCGGATCGATCTTCACGGTTGGCGACGTCCATCTTGCCGCCGGCCACCCAGCCGGCACAGACGTTGACGGGTGGCATGGTGGCGGTCGTCGGTTGCTTTCCGATCGCGCGAGCGATAGCCGAACCTGAGATCAGTGTGACCACGGGTACTTCGTCGAGAAGCAGCCCGAGCAGGGTGCCTTCGGCGGTCAGGCGGGGCATAGCCTGGTCCAGCGCGGTGCGGAAACCCGCACCGGCCCGGGCGCCCAGAAGTGAGTCGCTGTCTGCTATCGCCGGATCACAGTGGACTCCGGTCACCGTCCGCCCACCGAAATAGTCGATCGTGACCCGGGTGCTGGCCTCGGCCACGACCTCCGCATTGCCCTCTGACACCGGGTGGTCCGAGGCCGTGCGCAGATCGCGGGCCCTGCCGACGAGCACGAGCGGGCTTTCGACGTTGTCCGGGCACAGGGCGTCAACCGTGCTGGTGCGGCGCACCGAGCCCGGGATGCGAGGTGGCGTGTCCGTGGTCGGTCCGACCGGGGAGAGCCACTGGAGAACGTTCGTCACTCTTCCAAGGATTACCACCGGCGAACCGCTGAAGGCTCTATGGTAGGCCGTTTGGGCTGAGGAAGTCGGCAATGTCACGTCCTCCGTGACATCTCCGCGGTCGCCGACCCGTTACTCGGTGGCACTTAACCACCGAATAACTCGGGGACCGGGTCTCCCGGACCTGCCGGTCGGTCCGTCAGGTGGTCGTCACCGTCTGCGTCGTCCACGAGAAGACGTTCGGTGTGCGTGGGTTCGCGGTGACCCGCAACCACTGCGTGGCGGTGTCGCCGAAGGTCTCCAGCCGGGTCAGGTTGGGCACACCGGCGTAGGCGGGTTCCACCTCGTAGATGTGCTCGTCGCCGTGTACGAGCAGGACCGGCTTGCCGTAGCTGCGCGACCGTTCGGCGATGCGCTGGCGGATCTCGGCGAAGCCCGGGGTCTCGGTGGGCTCGGCCTGCATCAGCAGGAGCACGCCGGGAGCGTGGG
>NZ_CAAAFT010000046.1:0-6145 GCF_900634765.1 Candidatus Protofrankia californiensis
CACGTGAACCACCCCTTGATTACAACCGAATACACGGCCTAAATCTCCTCATGGCCAGATGTCGGTAGGAGCTGCGTCCGGCCACGAGGAACCAAACGGTCGACACCGTCGTACGGCAGGTGAATGCCTTCCTGCGCGGCTGGGCCGGGCACTTCCGCTACGGAAACTCCGCCTTCGTGTTCGACAAGATGCAGACTTACGCTGTGCACCGGTTTGCGATCTTCGTGGCGCACCGTCACAAACGCAGCCGGGCGTGGGGTTGGCGGGTGGGGGCCTACGCCTCACCCGATCCCTTCGGGCTGTTCAACCTCGATGGGACCGTGCTTGCTCCCCGACCGAATCGCCCCTGGAGATCACCGAATGCCGGCGGTGAAAGACGTCGGTGAGCTGTATACGGGAGAACCACATGCACAGATCGACGGGAGGGAGCTGGAAACGGAGCGGTCACACGTCACCGTGCCAGCTCCCTGCCCAACCAGTCCCTCCGGTCTTCGGCAGATGGCCATTGATCATCGGGTGATGTAGAAGTCCTGGCTAGGGCCCACGGACGTGCTTTGGGTACCAACGGGCTCCTCAGGATGAGGCGGCAGAAACCTATCGTCGTTTATACCGTTTACTATCTGCGCACCTCATGTGTCGGTTGTTCGGTCCAGATGGTCTTACCCAAGCGGCCGTAGCGGCTGCCCCAACGCCGGGTCAGCTGGGCCACGAGGAACAGGCCACGGCCTCCCTCATCCGTGGTGTGGGCGCGGCGCAGGCGCGGCTGGGTGTTGCTGGCATCCGAAACCTCGCACACGAGGCGATCGCCGCGGATGAGCCGCACCCTGATTGGGCCGTGGGCGTAGCGGATGGCGTTGGTGACCAACTCGCTGACGACCAGTTCGGTGGTGAAGGCCAGATCGTCGAGGTTCCAGGTGGCGAGCTGCCGGGTCGTCAGGTTCCGGGCCTGGGCGACTACGGCCGGGTCGGCGGGGAACTCCCAGTCGACGACGGCCTCGGCCGCCACGGTGCGGGTGCGGGCGAGCAGCACGACGATGTCGTCCGCGGGCGGGGTTGACGATGTGTCGTCGAGCAGAGCGCGGCCGATGTCGTCCAGGGGTCGGTCTGTGTCGCAGGCCGCTGCCATGCGGTCATGGAGCCATTCCATCCCCTGGGTGACGTCGCGGTTGCGCCGGTTGAGCAGGCCGTCGGTGTACAGGGCCAGCACGCTGCCGGGTTTCAGGTCGATCTCGGTGATCTCGAACGGCATACCGCCCACGCCGAGCGGCGGGCCGGGGCTAACGTCGATGAAGTCGACGGTTCCGTCCGGTGTCACCACAGCGGGGGGTGGATGTCCGGCGCTGGCGATCGCGCAGCAGCCGGTGATCGGGTCGTAGACGGCGTAGGCGCAGGTCGCGCCCACCGGGTCCCCCCGGGGCGGGTCGGCCTCGTCGGCGAGCCGCTGCACGAGGTCGTCGAGGTGAGTGAGGAGTTCGTCAGGGTCAAGGTCGAGGTCGGCCAGGGTTTGGACGGCGGTGCGCAGCCGGCCCATGGTGGCGGTGGCGGACAGGCCGTGGCCGATGACGTCACCGACGACGAAGGCCACGCGCAGCGACGACAGGGGGATGACGTCGTACCAGTCGCCGCTCACCTCGCATCCTCGACCGGCCGGAAGGTAGACACTGGCTGTCTGGGCCGCCAGGGTGTCGGTGCCGGCCCGGGGGAGGAGGCCCCGCTGCAGGGCGACGGCCGCGCGGCGCTCGCGGGTGTACCGGCGGGCGTTGTCCACGCCGAGCGCGGCCCGGGAGGCGATCTCCAGCAGGAGCTTGCGGTCCTCCCGATCGAAGACGGGGGCGGGGCCGGTCCGCCACACGGTGACGAGCCCGAGCAGGAGGCCACGGGCGTACAGGGGCGCGCCCATCCCAGAATGCGCGTCCGGCGGGATCATCACATCCGCGAAATCGCCCGCGGCGGGAATTGCCGCCGCACGGGTGAAGGCCATCATAGCCTTGCCGCACTGAAGATTCCGGATCTCAAATCCGTCCGGTAACGGCGGGATCGGCATGCCCGCCAGGATGAATCCGGGAGGCCAGCAACCGCTGTCGCGGACCGCGGCGACGCGGCGAAGATGCAACTGCCCGCCACCGAGCATTTTTGGGGGTTCATCCCCAGCCCGGACGGCCTCGGCGAGGTCGACCGTGGCGATATTACCCAGGGTGGGGGCGAGGACGTCGGCCAGATCCTGCGCTGTGCGGTCGACGTCCAGGGAACCACCGAGACACCCGGCAGCGGCATAGAGCAGATTCAGCCTGTGTAGGCCTTGCTGCTGTTCGGTCATATCAGGTCCATTGGACGTTCCCGCTACGTTGTACAGAACACGATCTCGATGTCATGCTCCCGCGCCTCGGCGAAGGACTACACGCCCGGCTCATGGGACGACATCCAGCATACCACTCAATGCGGTTTCCCAGCCGGATTCACAAGCAGATCCTGCCCGGGCACCACCCATGGATATTATCACCTAATGACGCCGACCAGTCACTCAGTCGGGAATAAAGAACGGAGCGCAACTGAGATAATACTCTCCCGACGCGGGCGCCAAAGAAGGGCTCTTGAAGTCAAGCAGTATCGGGGTCGCCAGCCGAAGCCGCCGCGCAAGAGCACTAACGTACATTTTATACCTCTTCCGCTCTCTAGTGTCTCGTGATTCCGCTTCACTTACTCGATTGAAGGTTCTGATCAAGCCCGCGACCAGCGTAGATGACTTAGAATAACGTAAATTGCCCGGAATCATGAGACACTAGCATCGAATTTAGCGAACTAGTGCCACGCTGGTTCGAGCTATCAGGGACGCTTTCCCTGACGGGCGACATTCTATTCAGCCTGGACGACAACGAATTTGCTGGCAACCGCATGTTTAATGCGGCGGCGGCAATCGAGTGTCTGCATCGCCGGCTGCACCCAGAGCTAGAAAATGAAAAGGCGGCAGACCGGAATCGCCGGAGGCGTATCGAGGCAGCGATACCAGCGGAAGATCGCACCTGGTTTAAGGGGCGGTTTATCAACCCGCACCGGCCGATCTACGTTGAGCGGCTGCGCTCGCTACTGGACATCGCCGGCGCCCCTATGGAGCCGTTCATAAGGCCAGGCCGCGACGCATGGATACAACAGATCAAGACGTACCGTAACGCGGGTGCACACTCCTTGAGCGATGGTGAGGACATAACGATACTGCTACGGCTTGCCCAAACAGCCGAAGTGTTGATGCGGATGGTGCTGTGGCGAAAACTCGGGTTTAGCGAGGAGGCATGCGCACGAATGGCTCAGCGGGATCAGCGCTGGGAGTATTTGAAGGAAGCATTGCTAGTGCGGTGTCCATGAATGTTGGCCGGGGTGGTCAGGCGGCTTGTGATCGTGGTCGTCCCCAGCGTTGCTGGCGTTCGGAGCGGACACGGGCGCGTTCACGGCGTTGCGCGGTCAGGACGGTGGGATAGCGGGCGTTGGCGTTGCGCCAGCGCAGGTAGGCCTGCAGTTCGCGGGCCAACACCGGATGGTTGGGATGGTCCGAGTTGCCCATGACGAAGGTGCGCAGCGGCCCGAACTGGGCTTCGATCGGGTTCGCCCACGAGGCGTTGGTCGGGGTCAGGCACAGTTGCACGTTGTTCCGCCCGGCCCAGCGGCGGATCTTCGGGGTGGTGTTCACCGACAGGTTGTCGCAGATCACGTAGACCGGGGCGTTGTCGGGACGGGCAGCTCTGATCGACTTCTGGGCGGCCAGCGTGTTGTCGGCGCTCTTGTGCAGGCGGGTGACGCCCCAGAGCTGGTCGTCGCCGAGGGAGTAGCAGCCGTGGAAGTAGCGCACCCGGTGGGTGCGGTGGTAGGTCGCCGGCAGCCGGTCCGGACGGGTCCGGGGCGCCCAGCCGACGCCGGGGGTCGGGCGGATCGACAGCGGGCCGAACTGGTCGAAGGCGAAGCAGCGGTTCGGGCAGGTGGTGGTCAGGTACTCGATCCGGTCGAGTTTGGCCTCCTTGTCGGGGTCGGTGGACTCCTTCCAGGTCCGGGTCCGCTGGAAGGAGATCCGGTGGTGGTGCAGGAGCTGGCGGAGTCGTTCCCGGCCGACGGCGACGGGGCGGTCGGGGTTGTCGGCCAGGTAGGCGGCCAGGTAGGCGGCCAGTGTGCGTACGCTCCAGTGGGTGAACGGCCGTCCCAGCTTCACCGGGCGGGTCCGGGCCGTCTGCACGATGAACGCCTCGTCGTCACCGCTGATCCGGCGGGGACGGCCTCCCGCCCACCGGGGGTCCAGGCAGTCCAGGCCGATCTCGTTGAACCGGTGGATCACCTGCCGGACGGTGTCCTCGTCCGCGGCGACGAGCCGGGCGATCGCCGGTGCCGTCGTCCCGCTCGCCGAGGCCATGATGATGGTCGCGCGGCGGACCCGGGTCGAGGAGTGCGTTCCCCGCCGCACGATCGCTTGTAGGCGGCGGCCTTCCTCGTCGGTCAGCCGCCGTGCTCGTAGGGGATGCGCCATGCGCTCACCTCCCGGTACGGTCACACGTCCGTCCTGCCAGTGCACACACCCGGATACCGGGACAGTGGCAACCCGGCCGGCGGGTCCCACCCCGGGGAACGTTCGCGGTCAGCGCACTAGCTAGGCCGTTTCTCGTGGATCTTCGGCGAGCCGGAGGAAGATCGACGTAATGATGACCTCGTTGCGAAAGTAGTGAGCGCGCTTGGTGTAACGGGTCGCGATCGCATGCCACTGCTTGAGCTGGTTGAAGCAGCGTTCGATGATGTTGCGGTTCTCGTACCGTTCGACGTCGACATGGGGCGGTCGCCTACCTGCACGGCCGCGGCGGCGCCGGTTGGCTTTCCGGTCTTCCCTCTCGGGATGGTGTGGGAGATCCCCCGGCGGCGCAGCTCGCCGCGGATCTCCTTCGCGCTGTAGGCCTTGTCGGCGATCACGTGGTCGGGGCGCGTCCGTGGGCGTCTCGGTCCCGGGCGGGGTACCCGGATCCCATCCGTGACCCGGATGAACTGGGTGGAGTCATTGACCTGCCCCGCGGTGAGCACGATGGACAGCGGCCGGCTTTTCCCGTCGCGCCCAAGGTGGATCTTGATGGTCAGTCCGCCGCGGGAGCGGCCGAGGGCTTCCGCGGCGGCCCATCGTCCGAGGTGTGTCCGTTGACGGGACCATCCCCTTTTGATCTTTCGAGATGCGGTGCGGGGTGACCGCGGAGTGCTGGTGCGCACGCATGATCGTCGAGTCGATCGAGACCTCCCACTCGACGGCACCCACGGAGTCGTCCTTGATGACGAGCTCGGTGAGGATCTTTTCTCGGGTGCCGCCAAGTGACCAGCGGCGGAACCGGTTGTAAACGGTCTGCCAGGAGCCATACCGTTTGGGCAGGTCCGGCCAGGGCGCACCTGTTCGCTCCCGCCACAAGATCCCGTTCAGGACCTTCCGCCCACCGCCCACCGCGCGCTGGGTTGGGTGGCAACAGGGGCGCTATCCACGCCCACGCTCGATCCGTAATTTCACCTCGACTGACCACGAAGCGTGAATGCTGCCCTACCAGAAAGATCCACGAGAAACGGCCTAGAAGGCGAGGGCTTCGAGGACTTCGGAGGCGCCGGTGGCGGCGACTTTACGGCCGTAGTAGCGGTCCTGGGTCATGCTGACGTGGCGGTGGCCGAGTTGGTCGGCGGCGGCGCGGGCGGTGAGGCCGGCGTCGTCCATGGCGGAGGCGACGGACTTGCGCCCGACGACGTGGGAGGTGGCCCATTCCATTCCGGCCTGTCGGAAGGCGTCGCGTAGGTCAGCCTGGGTGTTGGACGGGTCGCGTAGGCCACCGAACGGGGCGGGGAAGACGGGCGTGTCCTCGGCCTGGTCGTCGTTGTGACGCCGACGCAGGGTGGTGACCATCCAGGTCGGTAGCAGAAGCCGCCGGTATCCGCTTTTCGTCTTCGGTTTCGGTTTGTTGACCAGGCCGGCTCCCGTGATACGCACGACGGTGGAGCGGATCTCGATCCAGCCTTCGTCCAGGTTGACTGCGCCCCAGGTCAGGCCGGCGGCCTCGCCGATCCGGACGCCGGTGCTCATGAGGAAGTCGACGAAATCGGGGATGTCGCGCCGGGCGGCGACGTCGTCGTAGGAGAGGAAGGGGGT
>NZ_CAAAFT010000047.1:0-4621 GCF_900634765.1 Candidatus Protofrankia californiensis
CTGACCTCAAACGACCGGCCCGGCCCATCTTCGTCCTGCCGCCGTTCGTTCCGTCGCCGTTCCCGTTCGCCTTGTCGCCGTTGGCCCGGCCCAGCTGCGTCCCGCTGGCGGACACCGGTCCGCCGAGTGTGCCCACCACGCCTGGAGGCTACGAGAGACGATCGGAAACCGGCGGTGGAGGCCCGTCAGCTGCAGGTGGAAACCGCTACAAAAACATGTCGAATCAACTTGGCGAGAGGACAGCGAAGCAGTTCGGCCCCACGCAATGCCCAGACATCCCGAACGTGCTACCGATCTATCGGTGCCGTCAGCGGCGGATAGGCCATACGGTCGTCGCTCTGCCGGGCATCCATACCGTGTACGGGGTCTGGCGTCCGCACGAGGCAGGAGCCACCGAAGCCCCTGTCCTGAAGATGATGGGGATCCACCGGGAACCTGACGACCTCGTGCGGACATTACGAGGTATGAGAGCGATCGATGACGACTGAGTCCGTTGGGTCCGTCCCCGACGGTGAGCTGCTTGCGCGGGCCGGGTCCGGGGACGGGGCGGCGTTCGGACTTCTGTTCCGTGCGCACTCCAGCGCCGTCTACACCTACTGCTTCCACCGGCTCGGTTCGTGGAGCACGGCGGAGGATGCCACGTCTGTGGTCTTCCTGGAGGCGTGGCGGCGGCGGGCCGACGCGGTCGCCGTGTCCGGGTCGTTGCGTCCGTGGCTGCTCGGGGTGGCGACGAACGTGGTGCGCAATCAGCTGCGGGCTGCTCGTCGTTACGACGCGGCGCTGTACCGGCTGCCCCCTCCGGGGGTAGAGCCCGATCCCTCCGACGAGGTCGTGGCGCGGCTCGACGACGAGCAGTGGATGCGGGAAATCCTGCACGAGCTTGCGTTACTGAACCGTGGTGAGCGGGATGTTGTTGCCCTGGTGGCGATGGCTGGTTTGAGTTATACGGAAGCCGCGGTCGCTCTGGGCATACCGGTGGGAACAGTCCGGTCGCGTCTGGCCCGCGCCCGGGTTCGGCTTGCGAAGGTTCGGGCTGCTGCGACGGGTGCGTTCCAGGATTCCGTGGGCACGGCGACACCGGTCACAGGCCGGCACGGTCGAGGAGTGGTGTGACATGTCCGATCTGGATTTTCCTCGGCTGCCACCACAGCGGTCCATCCCGGCGGAGCGGTTGGCGCAACGTCAGCTGCTGCTCGAACGCCATACCATGGCGGCGTCCAGGCCCGTCCGGACGCCGTGGTGGCGGCGAAAGCTGGTGGTTGTTCCGGCTGTCGCGGTGCTGGCTGTCTCTGTTACGGCCGCAGGTCGGGCGTTGCTTCCCGGCGGAATGGCGACACAGGCCACGACGGTGTCGTGCCACACGACGGTGAGTCTTCAGGGTGACACGGACATTGTCGGCGGCGGGGCGGTGGACCCGGCAGAATCCTGCCGGAATGTGTGGCGGTCCGCCGGGACGAATGTGCCGCCGGAGCTTGCTATCTGTCTTACCCCGGGCGGGGGCATAGCGGTGTTTCCGTCGAAGGATGCCTGCCGCACGCTGGGATTGAGACCGTTTATGGGAGTATCTGATTCTGCGCGCAGCTTCGCCGCTTTCCAAAATGAAGCGATCACCGCTGTGAGGGCGGATCATTGCCGTCCCCGCAGCGAGATCATCGACATGATCCGGCGGAAGTTGGATGCTTATGGCCTACAGTCCTGGCGGATCGACGACAGCGGATTCGGTCAGCCGTGGGCTGCGGGACGGCCCTGCGCCAGCCTTGCCTTCGACCACGACCGGTCGACCGTGATCATAGTGCCGAACACACAATGACGCTGACAGGTGCGGGGCCGCCGGCCCCTGGAAAGATCAGGATATTTTCCGGCTGGACCGACTCTCTACGATCAACTGGAGCTCCTCCGGTCAGCCCAGGATCTTTTTGGCGAGTTGGTGCAGAGCAGAGCAAAGATCAACAGTGTCCTCATAGTAGGCCACGTTGACCAGGATGTCAGCGGCAGCGACCAGCTGTGCGTAGCGCCCCGACGGACTGTCGAGCACATCCGCGAACGTGGCGTACACACGCTCGGCAACCTCGGGGACGGCCAGAGCGGTGCAGTACAGTCGCGCGGCCCCATACCCGGTCACACCGACGCCCCAGTGCTCCCAGTCAAGGATCATCAGGTTGGGCACAGTGACGTTGCCCCAGTGCAGGTCCAGGTGTTCGGTGCTGCCCCAGGTCGGCTCGATCCCCGACGGGAGCGGTCGCCCGTAGACCGCGTGCAACAGGTATCTGTACCGTTCGGCACAGTGCGCCCAGAAGGTCCGGTCGGTAGGATGGGTGGCCAGCGCGTCCAGGGAGGCACGCAGATCACCCAGCCACCTCGGGGACAGGGTGATCGGTGTGGCCAGGTACTGGCTGCCGGGCGCCGCGACCGGGTCAGTGGCCAGGGTCATCAGGTCGGCGCACACCGGGACGTTCACCGGCTGGGTGTGCGCCCACTCCACACTGCCCAGCAGCGTCGGTTTGTGGATGCCGCTGAGGACAGCGGCGTCGCGGATGCCCGTCCACGCCTCCCTGTCCATCCCGTTTTCGTGGAATGGAGCGACACGCAGCCATACCCGTTCACCCTTGTAAAGCACCGGGCCGCCGATGTTGTCCGCGACGCTGGTAGCTGGCGTGCAGGGCGCGACTCCCAGTCGCTGGGCTGCTTCCAAGAACACGTCCGCGAGCCACGCGTCGTAGTCATCGACACGGACCGGCAACCATCGCTGCCTCACGTAAACGTCTTCCTCAGGGGGCTACAGGACGGTGTGCACGACGGCTGGCAGCTGGAGCGCGGCCCGCATTTCATGTTGGGCATGCACGCGGTCTCCTCGGACCGGCGGACCTGGTCGAGCCACGCCACCTGCGTTCGGAAGGCGTCGCTGTCAAGAACCGTGCGCAGCGGTTCCCGTCGGGCATTGCCGACGACCGCATGCCGCGTGAACACACACGGCGACACCGTACCGTCCGGGCCGATGGCGGCGGTGCCATGCCCGCACTGCCCGCAGGTGTCCGCCTCGTTCATCGCATGGGCACCGCGGCCGAACGCCCGCATCTGGTCATAGCCGATGTCGGTGACCCCGAGGGCCGCGAGGTCCGCGCGCGCCTGGTCGACACGCTGAGCGTCGTTGACGCCGATGATGCCTACCCGTAACGGGATCTTCCGGCGTACCGCCTCGGCGATGTTCTCCCTGGTCCGGGTGTGGCTTCCCGACCGGCCAGTGATCGCATCATGTTGGGTCGGGTCGTCAGAGTAATACGACGTCGCCAACTGGACACCCGGCTGGCGGGAGAACAGGTCCCACAGCGTGGGGGTGACCCGGTAGAGATTGGTGAACATCTCCACCCGGAGCCCGACCGCAAGCGCGTGGGTCACCAGATCGGGAAACGCCGGGTGCACGGTCGGCTCACCGCCGATGAACTGGACCATCTCGATGCCGTGTTCGGCGGCGTCCTCGATGAGGCGTATCCAATCGGATGCGGTCATCGCTCCGTGGCCACCTTGTGGGGATGAATCCGCATAGCAGTGCACGCACGTAAGCTGACAGCGTCCGGTGATCTCGAGCCACAGGAACCGGGTCGGGATAGTAGCTACAGGGATCATATGCACACTCCGTCTCTGCGAACATGGCTCACCGGCCCGGCCCGGCCCGGCCCAGACCCGTCGCCGTCACTGTCAGCGGTGAAGTCACCGCCGGCATCCGCCGGCTCGCTCCCGCGCCGACCCGGCGGCAGCCTGCCCGCACGCCACGTCCGGGCCACCGCGGTGTGCACCGCCTCCAACGCCGCATGCTGACCGGCGACAAACGCCAACGCCTCGGCTTCCGTCACCCCGTCCCCGGCCCGCAACAGCGGTTCCGGCGTCACTGCCAACACCGCGAGCAGGCTCCGACGGAGATCCGGCACCCGCAGCGCCGGACCGTCCCGCACGGTCCGGTCATCGGTATGCGGCGTTCTCGGCACGGACCGGCAGCGCTCCGACAGAGGCGAACCGTCCCCGCTCATCGGGTCTCTCCCCGCCAGCGCACCGCCGACGCCGCCACACTCTTGGTGAACCGCACCGGTCCTACCGCATAGTCACTCATCCCGGCCGACCGGGCATGCTGATCGGCGGCGGTCACGCTCTCAAAGGCCATCACCACCCCCGAGACCGCCCACCTCTCCGCACCACCGAACTGGATCAGCGCATACAGCGTGCCCGAACCGTCCATAGCCCTGCCTCCTCCCGCATTGACCGGTGACAAGCCGGCCCGGAGGGATGAAGAGTGAAGGGGACACCCGCCCGGAACCGGCCCGGCGACACCGCCCGGACGCTTCCCACGCCCGAAATTCGGTATCGCCCTGCGGCGCTGTGTGGGGACTCATGTCATCCCAACCAGAACCGTCGCCAATCACTATCGGTACTTTCCGGCGTCTTCACAGTGACGGCTTCCGTGCGTCTAGGTGACGTCTTTGTGTCGTCACGCGGCATCTTGGTGTCATCTCCGAACATTCGAGTGTCATCGCGTGACAACCCGGCACCATCACCGGAACATGTTCATCGGATGCTCCTACCGTCACCATCCGAGCATCCGAGCATCCGATCACGTCCGTTGCTTCCC
>NZ_CAAAFT010000048.1:0-2709 GCF_900634765.1 Candidatus Protofrankia californiensis
GCCCGAGGGGGCGGGGCGCAGGAGCCGGCGTTCGCCGGACGGGCTCGGAGGTAGGGTTTGCGGTCGGAGGGTTCGCGGGTTGAGAGCCTGTGGACGGAGGGCCTGCGGGTTGAGGATTTACGGGCCGAGGGTCTGCGGGCTGAGGGGGACGGTCGGCGGCCTCACGGATGTCGTCGTCGAGGCGCAGCCTGATCCCGGAACGAGTGATCCACTGCGAGCCGTAGACGCGACAGGCGGCGCGGGCGAGGTCGAGAGCGAAGGCGTGAGCGGACGGCTGGCGTGCGGCCGGGTCTTTGGCCAGGGCCTGCAGGACCACGTCCGAGACGGGCTCGGGCACGCTCGCGGGAGGTGCGGGGGCGGTATCGAGATGATGCTGGTACAGGGCGGGTAGCGGCAGGGCCGGGTCGAACGGCGGCGCTCCGGCAAGCAGTTCGTACAGGAGCATGCCGAGCGCGTACAGGTCGGTGCTCGGCCCCAGCCGGCCGACGAGGATCTGTTCGGGTGCCATGTACTTCGGTGTTCCGGCACGTCCGCTGGCGGTGGCCGCCGAACCGGCGAAACTCTTCGCGATCCCGAAGTCGGTCACCTTCACCAGACTGCCAGCGTCGAACAGGATGTTGTCCGGCTTGATGTCGCGATGCAGCACGTTCTTGGCATGTGCGCAGGTCAGTGCTTCGGCGACGGCCAAGCCGACCGCGCAGGCAGCCTCTGGCGTCATCCCCTGCCGCTGACTGGTCAGGGTCCCTCCGGCCAGCAACTCCATGACGATCAGGCACAGACCGTCGGCCTCGACATAGTCGTAGACCCGGACGACATGCGGATGATCCATAGCAGCGAGGATCTGCGCTTCGGCTTTGAAACCACCCGGCGCGCTCTCCTGCGCCGCGTCCAGCACTTTGATCGCCACATCGCGGTTCAGGTCGCGGTGCCGGCCCTGCAGCACCAGCCCGAACGCGCCAGCGCCGAGCCGGATGCCCAGCTCGTAGGCGGGTAACGCGGCCACCACCTGCGCCCGGTCAACAAGCATGCGCAGATCCGGCCCGCACCAATATGAACCCGCCCATCATCCCCCCGGCCGGCATACTGCCGTGATTCTAACCATCGACCCAGCGCCAGCCGGTCGACCGCGCCCCCGGATCAGGCGACCGATACCAGGTGCGTCAGGTTAACCCGCCTCAGGCCGAGACGTGCCTCAGGCAACGCATGCGTCGGGCGGGCATGCGTTGGGCGGTATGCGTCAGGCCAGCATGGTGGGTGCGGCGGCACCGGGTGGGATGGGGGTCGGCGGGGTTGCGGTCCGCCATGCGTCGGGAAGCTCGGCGGGGAACAGCCGGCCACTGCGGGTGAGTATGACACCGGGGGCGAGTTCGACTTCGTCGCCGGGGTGGAAGCGCCGGTCGACCTGCGGAGGCAGTTGTTCCCAGTCCCCCAGCCGTCCCCGCCTGCTGACGGTACGCATCCGGGTGCCGTAGCTGCTGATGTCGCGGACCAGCACCGCTCCGCCCTTCCGGACCGAGACGACCACGTGTTCGCGGCTGACCCGCCCCGCGGCCACCGGGTCCAGCAGGCTGTACAGCGAAATATAGGAATCCGAGATACCGGAATCCGAGACGCCAGGATCGGGGTGCCGTCCCACCCGCGTCTCGGACCCCTCGTCCAAGGTGTAACGGGCGACGCAGATGCCGTTGATGACGGCTTTGAGCTGAGCGGCGCCGGGTCGCGGGCCATCGTCCAACAGGGGCGTGCCGTGCTGTTGGCAGGTGGGCACGCCCTGGCGCATGCGCGGCGGGAGCACCCGGCCGCCGCTGCGGACGTCGTAGAGGGAACAGCGCGGTTCCGGGCAGCGCCAGGCCCGCGTCAGCACATCGATCAGAGGGGTCCGGCCGGGGCCGAGCAGACCCTGCTTCTTGAGAGCGTCAAGCTCCTCACGGCGGGAGATCTCAGCCTGGCTACGGACGCCCATGTCCATCGGGACCAGCGTGACGGTGCCGCCCGGGCCCGGCGTGGGCCTCAGGAACTGCGAGGTGTTCCCCTGGATCCAGGCGTGCTCGACGCGGTGGTTGACGTAGTAGTCGCTGGTGATGACCTGGATGCGGGTCATACCGGCGATCTCAAGAACCCGCTCGTCGGCGTCGTCGACCTCCTCGACCAGATCCTCGGCGACCCAGCGCCGGAGCTGGCGGACGTCGGCCGGATCGGTGAACTCCCGGTGGCCGCCCAGCAGGCTGGTGTCGGCGATCAGGTAGAGGCGGACGTCAGGGTCTCCGGTGAGTTTCACCAGTGCCTGCACCACGAGCTGGAGCCGATGCAGGGATCGCGGGCCCGGTCCTCCGATCGACTTCTCGCGGACGACGTTGGAGAGATCAACCAGATAGTCGACATGATCCGGCGAGGTCGCCAGGTTGCGTTCCACGAAGCCCCCGTATGGCTGGCGTGTCAGGTGATATCCGGTTCGTAAGGCTGTTCGGGTGGGTCGTACGCCCGGCATGCCACCCACCCGGGAGTCGAACGGCCGTGTTGTGCGCACCGCCGGCTCGCGCCGATCGCGGGCGACATCATCCCGTACGTCCGACCTTCGTGCTCCACCGGCTGGCAGGGTCGTCAGATCCTGACAGCGCCCAGATCCTGACATCGCCGCGTTGATGGGGAAACCGGGCCGGCCGCCGACGTCGCATCACCCGTTCTGGGTAGTTGCGCAGTGTGACCGAA
>NZ_CAAAFT010000049.1:0-547 GCF_900634765.1 Candidatus Protofrankia californiensis
AGTTGTGACCATGGTGCCAGGTCGTTCTCGCTGCCGACGACGTGCACGGTGGCGAAGACGACCCGGTTCCGGGTGAAGAGCACGTTTTCGCGGTACTCGCGGTGGCGTTGGTCGTATGCCTGCGTCGCCACCCTCAGCTGGTGACGGCCGAGGGTACGGCCCGGGTCCGGGAAGAACACCCGGCGGACCGCATCGAGGCGCTCGGTGGGCAGGTATCCGCCGGTAGCCGTACGGTGGCAGTCGGTCCATTCGTTGTCACCAGGTGTCAGCACGAACGGATCGTCGAACGTGCCGAACAGCTGTGCCAGATCGGCGAAGCGGGCGTCGTCGCAGGTGGACGAGCCATTCTTGACGTCGCCGGCGTGCAGCACAAAGCGCACGTCCGTATCGGCGTTGACGGTGTCGACCAGGTTCGAGAAGACAGCGCGCTGGGCGTTGCCGTAAGGAGTGTCGCCCAGCAGGGCGAAGGTGACCGCGGGTCCGTCGGGGCCGGCGTTCCTGGGCGCGGCGATGGCGGTACCGGCCGGGACGAGTCCCGCGACCACAG
>NZ_CAAAFT010000049.1:1215-7413 GCF_900634765.1 Candidatus Protofrankia californiensis
CGGTCGCGGCAAGGGCCACTGCTAACAGGTGTCGTCGCATGGGACGACTCTCGACACCTTCGGCCACCGGTCGGTGACGGCAGTTCAGCCACCGGGCGACGCCAGGTCGACAAGCGCGGTGCGCGAACACCCACGGGCCGTTCGGCACCGGCCCGTGGAAGATGCGGAATCTCTACAACGGCGTCCACCGGAATGACGGAGGGTTGATCTTTTTTATCGATTCCCCGGTCGGCGTCCGCTTACCGACGATCTTCAGGAGCAGGAAGGAGAAGGACTCGGCGAGGTAGAAGACGGAGAGCGCGGCGAGGACGACACACCCCGGGATCAGGACGAAGAGAAAACCGGGAAGGGTGACGGCGACCAGCGCGGCGAGCTGCCCGAACCCCGGGCGCCACAGGGTGGACAGCCCCGATTTCCGGACGCCGGCAAGCCGCACCGCCGCCCACTCTCGTAGCCGTCCAACGCGCCCGACGTGTAGTCGGTGATGGCCTTATTCAGGGAGTTGAACAGGTCGCGGTAGTCGACGATGTAGCCGTAGGTCTTGTCGTCGCCATCCAGGCGATTAACCCGGCAGATGGCCTGGAACAGGCCGTGGTTGCGCATCTTCTTGTCGATGTACAGGTAGGTGGCGCTCGGTGCGTCGAAGCCGGTCAGGAGCTTGTCGACTACGATGAGTAGCCGCATCTGGCCCGGCTCCCGGATGAACTTCTCCTTGACCTCCTTCTCGAACTGGGCCACACGGGTGTGCCGACAGCGCGGTACGGTGCGTGGGTGGTGATCAGATACAGATGACGGAGATCATATCAGGGTTGAGGCGATTCAACTCGTCTCCTACCTCGGCTCGCAGCCTGGGCAATGACAGCGGGTACTGAGCAGCGTCGCTGGGCGGGGAAGCGGGAGGCAATCCTCGAGGCGGGATTCGCGCTGTTCGCCGAGGTGGGGTACACGGCGGCGACGATTGACGAAGTCGCCCGCCGCGCGGCCGTGTCGAAGCCGACAATCTACAGCCTGGTCGGCAACAAGGAAGGGCTGTTGCGCGCGGTCCTGCAGCTGAACAATGACCAGGGCATGTCCGAGCTGGCCGAAGCGTTCAGGGCGTTGCCCGACCTGGCGACGGACGCGTATGAGGATCTGTGCGCTGTCGGTCGTGTCTGGGCCGAGCGCTTTTGCCGGGATCGCTCGCTGGTGGTGCGGCGCCTGATCTTCGCTGAGATGACCCGCTTCCCGGACCTGCACAACACCTACCGGGTCACGGCCAACACGGAGTTCGTCGAGCTGCTTTCGGCGCGTCTGCGCCGCCTGGCCGATCGTGAACTGCTCCGTGTCGCGGATCCCTCGCTCGCTGCCACCCAGTTCCTGGCTCTGCTGCGAGATCAGATCTGGACCGTGACCTCGCTCGGCACGAAGCCGATCGAGGCGGTGGAGATTCGCTCGGTCGTGGAGCAGAGCGCCCACCTGATCGCGGACGCCTACAGGCCCTGATCGAGCACGAACGGCTCCAGTGTGGTGCGCTGCGGGCGAAGAATATTACTCAGAGTATTTTTTCGGACACGGATAGGTGCAGCTTTGGGCGGAGCATGGCATTAGTCACATAGCTTGCCTAAACCCATGAGTTTAGTAGAGTTACTGCTCAGAGTTACGGGCCGGCGGAACCTCGGATCCTGATCCGGGGCCGCCCTGGTGTGGGCTCACCCATTCCCTCGTCGCGAAGGAACTGCTCATGACCGCTGTGGACGCCCGGGATCATGCGCCGTCATCGACGGATGCGGGCCTGGAGGTACGCCCCCTGACCGGCTTGATCGGCGCCGAGATATTCGGCGTCGACCTGGGCGAGGAACTGGCCGACGAGGTGGTGGCCGATATTCGCGCGGCGCTGCTGCGGTGGAAGGTGGTCTTCTTTCGCGACCAGCACATCGGCCACGCGGAGCAGATCGCGTTTGCCCGCCGATTCGGCCGGGTCACGCCCTCCCATGTGCACAACCCCTATTCCGTCGACGGGTTTCCCGAGATACTGACGATCGACTCGGGAAAGATCGAGCGGCGGGGCGGGCCGCGTCAGTTCGCCTATGACGCCCGCTGGCACAGCGACATCACCGCCCTCGTCAACCCACCGTGGGGGTCGGTGCTGCGCGCTCACGTTGTTCCACAATATGGCGGCGACACGGTGTGGACGAACCTCGTCGCGGCCTATGAGGGACTTCCGCCGGCGTTGCGCGACCTCGCGGACATCCTGTGGGTCAAGCACAGCACGACGAACACCGCGCAGTACCTCGGCGCGAAGGACCCGCACACCAAACTGATGGCGGACAATCCGCTCGTCACGATTCACCCGGTCGTGCGGGTGCACCCCGAGACCGGCGAGAAGGCGCTGTGGGTGAGTCCGGCCTTCACCGTCCATGACCGTGAGATCATCGGTTTCGACCGCAAGCAGGACAGCGAGCGGATTCTTGATCTTTTCTACGAGCACATCGGCCGGATCGAGTACACGACGCGGTTCCGCTGGGCGCCGGGCAGTGTGGCGTTCTGGGACAACCGGGCGGCCCATCACCAGGGTCTGGCCCGCGATCTCGACCACGTGGACTACGAGCGGGTGCTGTATCGCGTGACGCTCGAGGGCGACGTCCCCGTGGGCCCGGACGGCCGCCGGTCCGAGTCGGTGCTCGGCGGGGCGTTTCTCGCGGAGGAGCCGAACTCGTGATGTCGGGCCACGCAACGAAGGCAGCGCCCATGACGGGCAGACCCGACAAGCCGTCTTCTCGACGACGGCTCCGGCCCTTCGTCTGGGCCCTCAGCCTCGTACTCCTGGGTGCGGTGCTGGCCGGCTGCGCGTCCGACGGCCCCGCGCGATCGGCCTCCGGCCCGGTCGGCTCCGCTTCCGCGGCCCCGCGCGGCACGACGCTGCGGATCGGTGACCAGCTCAAGCAGATCGAGCTCCCGCTCGAGTTGTCCGGCGCTGGCGACGGCCTACCCTACACGGCCAAGTTCGCCAACTTCGCGGGCGGCGGCCCGGAGATCAACGCCGCCTTCGCCGCAAAAAAGATTGATCTGGCGACCTACGGTGACACTCCGGTTCTCAATGCCCTTGCCGCCAGGACCGACATTGTCATCGTCGGCGTCGCGGCATACCGGCCCAACACGCAGCTGACGGTCGTCACCGATCAGGACGGCGACATCAGGAACCCGGCGGATCTGCGCGGAAAACGCATCGCGATCACAAAGAGGACGGCGGCCGAGGGCTACCTGCTCCAGGTCCTGGACGCCGCCGGCCTCACCCGCAACGACGTCACCATCGTGGACGTGCCATCCACCTCCCGGCTGGCCGCGGTCGAATCCGGTGACGCCGACGCGGCGGTCGAGGCGGCATTCTCGGCCCAGACATATCTCGCGCTGCACCGGGGAGCGACCTCGCTGGCGTCGCCCGTGGTCATGCGGACCCTGCTCGTCGCCAGCCAGGACGCGATCAGCGACCCGGCCCGTCACGCGGCGATCCTCGATCTCATCATCCGTCTGCACCGGGCCAGCAAATGGACAGCCACCCACTCCGACGCGTGGATCGACAGCTTCTTCGTCAAACAGCTCGGGCTGACCCACGAAACCGGCGCGGCGGTGTTCACCCGGCAGGGCCCCCTGACCTTCGCGGCCCCGACCGACGGGGATCGCGATGCCCTTGAGCTACAGGGCGGCCTGCTCACCAAGGCCGGATCGCTACCCGCCGGCCTCGACGTCGCCCGGCTGTTCGACTCGTCGTTCAACGCGGACCTCTCCGCCAGCCTGGCCAAGGGGTGACGCGGCCGTGGTGGCAGACCTCGCGATCTCCCTGATCGACCCACGCGACGAGCACCGCCGCGGTGGCCGGCTCCCGCGCTGGCTGCGCGGCCTGCCCAGAGCTCTCGGGCCGGCCGTGCTCCTCGCGGCCTGGGCCGCGGTGAGCGGCTTCGGCCTCATGCCGGCATCCCAGCTGCCCTCACCGCTCGCGGTGGTCCAGACCGGGATCGACCTCTGTCGAAGCGGCGTCCTGCCGCGCCACCTGTCGGCATCGCTCTACCGGGTGGCGCTGGGCCTTGCGATCGGGGTCGCGATCGGGCTGTCACTCGCGGCGCTCGCCGGCCTCTACCGGCGCGGCGAGCACGTCATCGACTCGGCGATGAACGTGTTGCGGACGCTACCCGTGATCGCCCTTCTCCCCCTTCTCGTCATGTGGGTCGGTATCGGCGAGAAGACAAAGATCGTGCTTATCGTCATAGGCGTCGCATTTCCAATCTACACCAACACGTTCGCTGCCATACGCGGCGTCGACGCCAAGCTCATCGAGGCCGGTCAGATGTTCGGCCTGAACCGGCTCGGCCTTATATCCCGGGTGATACTGCCCGGGTCGGTGGCCGGATTCCTCGTCGGGCTGCGCTGGGCGGTCGGCACGGCCTGGCTGATGCTGATCTTCGCCGAGACAATCAACACCTACCGAGGGCTCGGCTACCTGATGAATCAGGCACAGACCATCGGGCAGACGAAGGTGCTGCTGGTGATCGTGGTGATCTACGGCCTGCTGGGATTCGTCGGCGACGCCCTGGTCCGCGGCCTGGAACGCCTTCTACTCTCGTGGCGCCGTGGTTTCGAGGGAACATGACGCAGCTCACGCCGACGCCGAGGATCGTCGCGGCGGCCCCGGCCGTTGCCGCCGTCCATCTCCACGACATCCACCGGTCCTTCGGCGGCCGCGCCGTCCTGGCCGGACTTGATCTCACCGTCCGGCCGAACGAGTTCGTCGCGCTCGTCGGCCGCAGCGGATCGGGCAAGAGCACGCTGTTGCGCTGCCTGGCCGGGTTCGACCCCGACGTCACGGGCGAGGTCCTGGTCGCCCCGCGACGGTCGATCGTCTTCCAGGAGCCGCGGCTGCTGCCGTGGTCACGGGTCCTGCCCAACGTCACCGTTGGGCTCCGCGGGCCTGACGCGGCGGAACTCGGACGTCAGGCGCTGCGCGAGGTCGGTCTGCGCGGGCATGAGCGCGCGTGGCCGGTCACGCTCTCCGGCGGCGAGGCGCAGCGGGTGGCGCTGGCCCGAGCGCTTGTCCGGGAGCCCGAACTGCTCCTGCTCGACGAGCCCTTCGGCGCACTCGACGCCCTCACGCGCTCAACGATGCACACGTTGTTGCTGGAACTCTGCGCCCGACACCGGCCGGCGGTCCTCCTCGTCACCCACGACGTCGACGAGGCGATCCTGCTCGCCGACCGCGTCGTCGTCCTTGATCGGGGAGTCCTTGTCGCCGATGTCCCCATCGACCAGGGCCGGCCCCGCTCGCGCACCAGCACGACGTTCGCCGCGCAGCGCGCGACCCTCCTGCGTCTGCTCGGGGTCGACGACGGCTGAACTGGCGATCCGGATGCGAGGTTTCTGCTGGGCAGGTCCTTTTCCCCACGGTCTCCCGCCGAATCCGAGATCGGCGAGTTTCCGGATCTGGTGGACGTGCACGTCTCCGAGGCGGCATCCAGGTTGGTCGTCGTACGACCACGACAGCGGTGGGTCGCTGTCCACTCACCCCAGCGTGCATCTAGCCCGTCTCTGAGGGGCGTGGTGGTGTAGTCGATGATCTGGTCGGCCCCGAGCTGGCGGACTGCCGTGGTACTGCGCGGGCTGGCTGTGGCGATGACCCACGCTCCGGCGTGACGAGTGCGGCGAGTTGGCTGGTGTCGTTGCGCGCCACGAAGTGCGTGGCCGTGACGGGGACAGGTCGCGCGAGCTGCTCGTAGCGCGGGTGGCCAGCCAGGACGGCGGCGGGAGCACGCCTTCGGGGGCGTTGATGCGGTGCCGAGGGCTGGTCCGCTGACGGATCGCGGCGACCAACATCCGGTCGAGGGACAGCCCGTCGCGCTGGCCCAGCACGAGGACACCGGCGCCGGCCGCGACCGGCACGGCGAGCAGCGCGAACACCGGCAGCGGTACCAGGCTGCGGGTCGCGGCCCAGCCAAGGTAGACGGCGATGCCGGTGAGCGCGAGGATCAGCACCTGCCGGGCGGTCAGGTTCGCGACGATGCGGTCCTCACGATCGACGTCGGCGGGAATCCTTACGGGGTGCGTCATCGCGGATGATCACCTTCCGTTCTGGGGTGGGCGGGTGCAGCGGGGCATGTTCGGCAACATCAGCTGCCGGTAGCGCGGCGGCACCGGCCGCGCTGGCGGCGGTGTCGGCCGTGGGGCCGGTGT
>NZ_CAAAFT010000050.1:0-4805 GCF_900634765.1 Candidatus Protofrankia californiensis
GGGGTGTGGCGCAGCCCTTCGAGCGGGAGGGCGTACTGGCCGGTCCGGTCGGGTCGGATGCCCTTGTAGGGGTCGAACGGCAGCTCCATCTGCCGCGCCCTCGGCCGTGCGGCGGCCGGCAGTGGCGCCGCCGGCCGGGCACCGCCCGGCCTGCCGGAGCCAGGCGGACCCGTGGGCGGGCGTCGGCCAGGTCGAGCCGTCGGGGGTGGGCCGGGTTGGTCGACCTCGAACGGCAGCAGCTGCTGGCCGTCTCGGTCCACCCACGCCCCGCCCTCGCGGGGCAGATAGCGCCCGCCCGGGGCGACCGCCTCACCGAAGGGGATGGTCAGCTGCCGGTGCCGCGGCCGGGATCGGGCGCCGCCCGGGGTGGGACGAGGCTGGCGAGGAACGCCTGTGGGCGGGCGAGGGCGGCACTGGCAGCAGCACCAGCGTCCGATCTCCGCGGAGACCCTGCGCAAACGACTGCACGTCGGCGCCGGCACGGCCCGCGGGCTGGTCACCCAGCTCCGCAGCGAAACGCACGTTGCGCTCGACAGTCCGGGGGGACCAGCGTCGCCATAGCGGTTCGTCAATCCGCTTCCCGCTCGGTCGATCCGCGGCGCCCACGTCGCGGTCGAGAGCCTCACCGGGAAGAGGCTGGTCTCGTCCCAGCTTTGGGTTGATCGTTTTAGTGGAGCAGGGAGCGCTGCTGGCCTCGGTGCGGGTAGATCGGATGGGTGAAGGTGGGCGTCGCCCTTCTTCAGCGAGAACGTAGCGTTCACGGCGGTCGAGAGCGGGCGGGACGACGGATGCGCCGTAGTCGACTTAGGCGTACACCCACTCGGAGACGCTGGCCTCCACCTCGCGGCGGTCCTGGGGGATCGAGGATTCGCACAGAGCCGCAGCCACATTACGTTGGGTAGGCCACGCGTCGAGGTGCCCGCCTGAGGCGGGTCCTTTTACGTGTGGCCCCCCGCCGAACCGGACGTGCCCGATTTCCAGGCATCCGCCCACATGAGCCACCGCCGTAAGAAGGCCACATCGAGTTCACGCATTGCCCGGCGGAAGATCCCGTCCGCGTCGGCGCGGTCGAAGTCGCCGGCGTCGGCCAGTTTCCACAGCCAGTCGTGCAGGACGGCCGCCTTGGTGTAACGCCCGTATGTGGGTACCAACCAGGTGAGGAAGCGTGGGACCGACGCGAAGTCGGTCCCAAACCCCTTCGGCACGGTGAAGACCTGTTCTTTTCCCTCGTAGATGACGGGTTCCAACAGGCGCCAGCGGACGTCGTCGATCTCTTCGACGAAGATCCTGTCGCTGAGAAAGGGCATGGGTCCATCGTCGTTCGTTCCGCAGGGGTGGGGGTGAGGACCGGGCAGGCCCGGACGATAGCCGGAGCCAGGAGCGCGACCGGAGGGTCAGGAGGATGGCCGGAGCCGGGCAGGCGACAGGAGGGATTCATACAGGCGGGCGATCTTTTCGGCCACGGCCTGCCAGCCGAACTCGGCGACGGCACGATCCCGGCCCCGCCGGCCCATCACGTCCGCGCGCACGGGGTCGCCCAGCAGCGCGTTGACGGCCTCGGCGAGCGCCGCGGGATCCTCGGGCGGGACGAGCAGCCCGGTCACCCCGTCGTCGACGACCTCGGGGATGCCGCCGACCCGGGAGGCGACCACAGCCGTCCCGCAGGCCATGGCCTCCAGGTTGACGATCCCCAGCGGCTCGTACACCGACGGGCAGACGAAGACGGTCGCGTGCGACAGGAGCTGGATGACCTCGGGCTTGGCCAGCATTCCCGAGATCCACACGACTCCCTTGCGGGTGTCGCGCAGCCGGTCGACCTGGGCTGTCACCTCCGCCAGCAGTTCGGGGGTGTCGGGCGCCCCCGCGCAGAGCACGAGCTGGGCCCGCGGGTCGAACTCGGCCGCCGCCCGCAGCAGCACCGGCAGACCCTTCTGCCGGGTGATCCGTCCGACGAACACCACCGACGGCTGCTGCGGGTCGACTCCGTACCGGGCGAGGACGTCGGTGGCCGGATCCGGGGCGTACTCGTCGGTGTCGATCCCGTTGCCGATGACGTGCACCCTGGCCGGGTCGACCGCCGGATAGGCCGACAGGACGTCCGCGCGCATGCCTCTGCTCACCGCGATGACGGCCGCGGCCGACTCGATGGCGACCCGTTCGCACCATGACGACAGCGCGTAGCCGCCGCCGAGCTGTTCGGCTTTCCAGGGCCGCAGCGGTTCGAGGGAGTGCGAGGTCATCACGTGCGGGATCGCGTACAGCAGGGACGCCAGATGCCCGCCGAGGTTCGCGTACCAGGTGTGCGAGTGCACCAGGTCGGCGTCTGCGGCGGCAGCGGTGGCGGACAGGTCGGCCGACACCGTCCGCAACACCTCGCTGGCGTCCGCGAGCAGCTCCCACGGCCGGTGCGCACGCACCGTGATGCCGTCCGGGCTCGGCCTGTCGGCACCCTGGCAGTGCACGGTCAGGTCCACAAGCTGGGCCAGTTCGCGAGCGAGGTACTCGACGTGCACCCCCGCACCGCCGTAGACCTCCGGTGGATACTCCCTGGTCAGCAGTGAAACGTGCATGCCCGCCCTTGTGGTTGGTGACCTGTGGTTGGTGACCTGGCTGGACCCTGGGCCCGACCGGACTCCGGTGGATCCTGACTCGACCTGGTGCGACCTTGACCCGACCTGCTGTCAGCAGGTGACCGTGACGCCCTTCCCGACGACGGTCACACCCTCCGGGCTCACCGTGAACCCACGGGTACGGTCGTGCTCCTTGTCCACCCCGATCTGGGCACCTTCGGGTACGACCACGTTCTTGTCGAGGACGGCGTTGCGGACCACGGCACGCCGTCCGATCACCGTGTTGTGCATGACGACCGCGTTCTCGACCTGTGCCCACGAGTTCACCCGCACGCCCGGCGACAGGACCGAGTGACGCACCAGGCCACCAGAGATGATCACTCCGTTGCTGACGACGCTGTTGAGGGCCATGCCGGTCCGGTCCGGTTGCTCGTGGACGAACTTCGCCGGCGGCAGGGAGGGGACGCTGGTCAGGATGGGCCAGTTCCGGTTGTACAGGTTGAAGACCGGGTCGACCGCGCACAGGTCCATGTGAGCGTCGAAGTAGGAGTCAAGGGTGCCGACGTCACGCCAGTAGCCACGATCCCGGTCGTTGGCCCCAGGCACGTCGTTGGCGGTGAAGTCGTAGACCTGCGCCACGCCCGCCTTCGTGAGCATCGGGATGATGTTTCCGCCCATGTCGTGGACGCTGCTGTCGTCGTCCGCGTCGGCCCGCAGCGCATCGATCAGGACGTCTGTCGAGAACACGTAGTTGCCCATGGAGGCATACGTCTCCTCGGGACTGTCCGGCAGGCCGGGAGGGTCGGCAGGCTTCTCCAGGAAGGCGTCGATCGTGTGGCCGTCCGCTCCGGGGCGGATCACGCCGAACTGCGTACCCGCGGCTCGCGGGACACGTAGCCCGGCGACGGTGACTCCCGCTCCGCCGGCCAGGTGCTGGTCGACCATCTGCCGGGGGTCCATCCGATAGACGTGGTCGGCGCCGAACACGACCACGATGTCCGGCTGGTCGTCGTGGACGAGGTTGAGGGACTGGTGGATGGCGTCCGCGGACCCGGTGTACCAGTGGGGGCCGAGCCGCTGCTGAGCCGGTACCGGGGTGATGTAGTTGCCGAGCAGGTTGCTCATCCGCCAGGTGGTGGTGATGTGGCGGTCCAGACTGTGGCTCTTGTACTGCGTGAGCACACAGATCCGCAGGTAGCCCGCGTTCACCAGGTTCGACAGAACGAAGTCGATCAGCCGGTAGAGGCCGCCGAAGGGAACGGCCGGCTTGGCCCGGTCGGTGGTGAGCGGCGCGAGCCGCTTGCCCGCACCCCCGGCCAGCACGACACCCAGCACTCGCGGTCTTGACATCCCAGACCTCCCGGGGTGGCGCCGATGATCGTAAGGGCTGGTGGCTCCTGGCCCTGGCAATGCGAAGCGATCATGCCGCGCTGCCTTCGGCCGGCCGGATACCAGCCGGGTTCGGCCGGACCAGCAGTCCCGAAGCCTAACAACGTGTAGTTGAATTCGGGTTTCGGGCTATGAGCTCGCAATGACCTGTCACAACTGGGTTTACCTCCACCCGGGTGGGTGGATCACGTCGGACACTCGTGATAAAGATCATCTAGCTGGATGTTGGGATTCCGGCCGTTTCTGGCATCTGCTCGTATCCATCGAGTACCCACCAGATGGGATGTCCTCACCTGTATCTCCCCACCCGTCCGGCCCGGGCGTCGTAGCAGGCGGGAGAGTGGGCGATCATGATTTTTTGATCCGCCCGCAGGCCCCGGCGGTTGGACTTTCCGTGGTCGGCTGTGTGTGGCCGGCTACGTGTTCGGCTTGGTCAGGTCGTAGACGGTCGTGCCTCCGATCGCGGTCTGGGTGAAGTTCTGCTGGACCCATGCGGTGATCGCGCTGACGGTGCCGCCGGAGTCGCCGCCGCGGCCCGGGCCCCTGCCACCACCGGAGAGGAAGTAGTGGATCTTCCCGGCCTTGGCGTACTCCTGGAAGCGGGAAAGTGAGGGAGCCGGATCGGTTCCGTTGAAGCCACCGATGGCCATCACCGGATCACGGGTCGCGATCTGGACGCCGGCGGCGGAGTTGGACCCGACGATGGCCGCAACCCAGGTGTAGCGCTCGGCGTCCTGCCGCAGGGCTGTAACCAGCTCGGCACTTGGCGTTCCGGCGTTGAGAAGGTTCCCGATGCCGCCGGCCCGGCCGAACATCGCCGCACCCTGCTGGCCGAAGCCGCCACCG
>NZ_CAAAFT010000050.1:4830-8864 GCF_900634765.1 Candidatus Protofrankia californiensis
AAGGTGCCCGTGCGGGGACCGCCGCCGAAGCCGCCGAAGCTCGCAGGTCCCGCCGACGGGATGGCACCAGTGTGGGCGGTGGAGGCTGTCTCGACCGCGTAGGCCGCGGGCCCGATGACCGCCGCCGCGATGCCGGCAGCCGCCATCACCGCGGCGGCGCGACGTGCCGGATACGCGGGGAGCACGAGCGTGAGGATCAGCGCGACGATCGCCGTGACGCCGACGACGACCACGAGCGTTCGCAGCCACGGATGCCAGTCGGGCGTCCGGTGCAGCAGGACGTACGACCATGCGGTCGCGGCGGCGACCGCGGCCGCCAGGACCAGGCTGGGCACGAGATGGTCGTGTCTGCGCCACAGATGGGCGCCGCCGACACCGACGATGGCAGCGATCGCCGGCGCAAGCGCCACCGTGTAGTAAGGGTGGATGATCCCCTCGGCGAGGCTCAGCGTGACACCGGTGACGATCAGCCAGCCACCCCAGAGCAGGAGCGCGGCACGGGTCCGGTCGGTGCGCAGGGCGCGCCCGCACAACGCGATCACGGCCACCAGGATGATCAGCGCCGCGGGGATGAGCCAGGAGATCTGACCGCCCATCTCCGTGTTGAGCATCCTGGTCAGACCGGTCTCCCCCCAGCGGCTGCCGGTGCCCCCGCCCCCGCCGACGCTGCCGGCCTCGTTGCCGTTGAGCCGTCCGAAGCCGTTGTAGCCGAAGACGAGATTGAGGACGCTGTTGTTCTGCGACCCGCCGACATAGGGCCGGGAGTCCTTCGGCCACAGTTCCACGGCCGCCACCCACCATCCGGCGGCGATGAGCATCGCTGCTCCGGACAGGAGGAGCCGGCCGATCCTGCGCCGCAGTGATATGGGCGCGGCCACCAGATACGTGAGCGCGAAAGCCGGTACGACCAGGAATGCCTGCATCATCTTCGCGAGAAAACCGAAACCGACGAAGACGCCTGCCCAGACCAGCCAGCCGGTACTGCCCGTCTCCACCGCCCGGACGGTCGCATAGGCGCCGAGGAGCAGAAGCAGGACGAGCAGCGCGTCGGGGTTGTTGAACCGGAACATCAACACCGCGACCGGTGTCAACGCGAATACAGCACCGGACAACAGCGCCGCGGCAGGGGAGAACCAGCGCCGGACCGTCGCGTACAGCACACCGACGGCGGCGACGCCTTCCAGCGCCTGCGGGACGAGCACGCTCCACGGGTTCAGACCGAAGATGCGCACCGAGATGTCCATCACCCACAGCGACGCCGGCGGCTTGTCCACGGTGATGAAGTTCGAGGCGTCCGAGGAGCCGAAGAACAACGCCGTCCAGCTCGACGACCCCGCCTGGACGGCGGCGGTGTAGAAGCTGTTCGCCCACCCGGACGCGCCCAGCCCCCAGATGTAGAGCACGGCTGTCCCGGCCAGGAGGGTGAGCAGGGCAGGGCGCACCCATGGCGGGTCGGCTTCCCGGCCGCGCAGGAAGCCCCGAGCCCACCCCACCCCCGGCCGTGGGACGTTGCCGGCGACCACCCCGGCCGGGGCAGGAGGAATGCCGGCCGCCTGTTCGGGAACAGTTGTGGTCACGGCCGGATCCTCGTCGTCGCTGGTCCGGGCTGTCGAAGGTCGGGAGCCACCGTCATGGCACTAATCGTGGGGTTTCAGCCTGACGCGGACCTGACGCGAGCCTGGGAGTCGACTGAGAGTGAGGCGGGCCGAATCGGATTCAAGGAGCGGCCCGCCCGTACCCGGCGTGCCCGACGAGCGTCGCCGACAGCCGGCGATCAGGTTGAGGATCCGGTTGCCGTGTGGCGTGCTTCGTCCCGCTTCGTGGGTACGAGGCAGTCGCGTGCCTGCGTCACGAGTCGTGTCATCTCATAGCCGACAACGCCGATTTCGCAGGTCTTGGCCGTCAGAACGGACAGGCAGGCGTCGTCACCGATTGCCGTGAGGAGCAGGGTGCCGTAGTCCATCTCCACAATTGTCCGGGTGACTGATCCGGCTTCCATCAGGGTCGCCACGCCTATCGTCAGGCCGAGTAGCCCCGAGGAAACCGCGCCAAGCTGTTCGGCCCGTTCACGCAGAAAACCGTCACAGACGGCAAGCAGTATCCCGTCGGCTGAGACGACGATAGCGCTTGCGACACCCGGTATGGACCTGACGAAGTTGTTGACCAGCCCGTCCAGCTCCGGATTCTGTGGCACCGTCTCGATCACGTCATGTCGTCCGGATCGAGGTCGTGCGGTGCCGCCGGGCAGGGAGGGTACCGGAGCGACGATATCGGCTTCACTCCGATGACGGCGCCCAGGTTCCCTCTGGTGGACCGGTCCTCCATAACTCCGGCAGGACACCCCCTGATCTCTCCGAGAGCCGACCCTTACGTCGGCAACCTGCACGAACCACAGGTATTTGGCTCCAAGGGTATCGGGCTGGGCCCGCCGGTGGTGCACGCGCTCTTCAGAGCGTGTTTGAGAGCCACCTCTCGACGTGGCTCGCTGATCGAACGATGCTTCTCGGGCCCGCTCTTACCGGCAGGGGTTCGGAGGGTTTTCTCCGTATTGCTCGATTCACGCTGTCTTCTGTAGATTCGCCTGCTTCAGGCTATATGAACGTCGGTCCGGCCGCCTGTCCACGGGGTAACGGACGGGCGGCCGGTTACCGAACCGCTGCGGTCAGCCGACGGGGACCTTAGGTTCGAGCCGGGCGGCGAGGTTGTAGATCCGGCGTTCGAAGTTCCCGGACCAGTACGGCCTCATCGGTACGGTGATCTCCCGGTGGGCCGGTGCGGATTCCCAGGCAAGGAACTGCTCCTCGCTCTCCCACTCGCTGAGCAGGAGGTAGCGGCCTGGGTCGTTCCCGTCTCGCAGCAGCTCGTCCCCAAGCAGACCGGGCGTGCCCTGCATCCGTGCGGTGACCTGGGTGTAGGCGTGCTCGAACTCGTGCGCGAGCTCCGGAGCGACGCTGGCGAACACCAGGATGCGTACGGTCATCGGCGATCCTCTTTCCGGCGGTGCGGCTACTGGTTGATCCCTGGGGGTAGGGACGGTTCAGGTGGTCGCCGGGACGGATCGCGGTGCCGCTTCCAGCCGTCGACCGACGGTCGGGAAGAGCCGCAGCGCGTTGTCGCGGCCGATCTGCCGGAGTGTTTCGGGGTTGAGAGCGGGGTCGTTGCGCAGCGCCTGGGATGCCGCGGCAATCACCGGACCGGGCACCGCGTTGTAGTCACTGCCGTAGAGGATGCGCGAGACGCCCGCGGCGGCCAGCAGCGTGGGTGTCGCATACGGTGACATCGGTCCGGCGGTGTCGTAGTGGAACCGGCGCAGGCTGGCATGGACCGTAGCGGCGTCAAGGCCGTAACCCAGGGCAGCGCCAAGGGTGAGTCGGGCGGCCTGGTATGGCAGGAATCCTCCGGCATGCGGCAGAACGAACGATATCGCCGGGTAGCGGTCCAGTATTCCCGACATGATTATTTGGATTGCCGCCCGTGTGGTGTCGAGCATGAAATCGGCGACGAACGGCGGAAGTGGAGTCACCCCGCAGGACGGCAGATTGAACGGGTGGGTGAGCACGACCGCCCGTCTCCGGTCCAGTTCGGCGAACACCGCGTCGAGTTCCGGGTCTCCCAGGTACGTCTCACCCGCGTGGCTGCCCACGATGATGCCGTCGGCGTGCAGTTCGTCGAAAGCGAACGCGACCTCGGCGAGTGAGACGTCGGTGAATGGCAGGGGAAGGTAGGCGAGGAATCCGAACCGGGTGGGGTATTCCCGGACGATCTCAGCCAGCGATTCGTTGGCGGTGCGGGCGACCTGCACCGCCCATGCCTCGTCGCCGCCGAGGAACTCGCTGGGTATTGCTGCCGAGGCCAACCCCACCTCGATGCCGTTTGCGTCCATGGTTTCTAGTGCATTGGTGAGTTCCCAGGTCGCAAATGGCGGTCCGCCCACCGGCGGTAGGAGACCGCGACCGACCAGCAGCTTCTTCAGCGTGGGTGGCAGCGCGTGATGATGGACGTCGATGTACCCGTCGGCCCGCGGGCCGACGGAC
>NZ_CAAAFT010000050.1:9188-16937 GCF_900634765.1 Candidatus Protofrankia californiensis
ATGATGGACGTCGATGTACCCGTCGGCCCGCGGGCCGACGGACCGGCGGCCGTGGTGATGTTCACTCATGGTGGGTTCTCTCTGATCAGACCAGGGCTGAGGTGAGTTTGCGCAGGACTTCGACTACATCGGCTGGAGTCGGCTGAGAGGCGTTCTCGGCAGCGAGTATCGCTGCGTGCTCCCGGTAACTGGGATCGGTGAGAAGTTCACGGCACGCAGCGATGATGGCCTCCACCGTGACGTCGCCCAGGAGTTGGCGTCCCGCACCGAGAACACTGATGCACGCGGCGTTGTCGAACTGGTCCGCGGTCTGGGGTAGGGCAAGCTGTGGCAGGCCGGCGGTGAGTGCGGTCAGCGTCGAACCGGACCCGCCGTGATGGACGATGAGATCACAACTGGGTACCACCAGGCTCAGGGGGAGCCAGCCGGCGCTGTGTACTCCCGGTGGTAGCGGTTGCCATGCGGCTGCAATCTGCTCCTCGACTCCGACGACGAGATCGGCGCCGAGGTCCGGCAGTGCGGTCGCAATCCCGGTCAGGACCCCCCTGAAGTCCCCAGGGCCGAATCTCGGCAGGATGCTGCCGAAGGTCAGGCAGATCCGTGGCTTGTCACGTTCGACAAGGCCCCAGTCCGGCAGTGTCGCGGGCCCGTTGTACGGGATGTAGCGCATCCGCTGGTTGCGAGAGCCGGGAGCGTGTGGGCGCTGCATGCTCGGTGGGCACACGTGCAGATGCAGGTCGGGTTCGGGCAGCGCCGTCAGAGCGAGTCCCGACAGCTCTGCGGTGAGTTCGTCCGCAGCGGGTGGCCTGCATTCCGGCATCGTCGAGATGCCCCAGCCGTGCTCGATCCAGGGAATGCTGCGGGATGCGGCCGCAAGTGCCCCCGCGTGCTCGCTGGGTTCACTGACGATGATGTCGGGACGCCACCAGTCCACGACATTCAGCGTGCGCTGCAAGGTGCGGGCGGTGAGACGTCCCCATGCCCGACCCGCGATCTCGTGCCGCTCCACAGCGCTCTTCGCGGGCGCCACCGGCCTTCCGTTTCGATCCTTGATCATAATCTCGGCGAAATTGAGCGACAGCGCGGTGGGCACCGCTGGTAGCCCCGCCTCGGTGATGACGCCGGTGAAGTTCACCGGCGAGGCAACGAGAACATCGTGGCCTGCCGTCCGAAGCGCGTGCGCGAGCGGGACCATCGGAAAGAAGTGGCCATGGAGTGGGACGGTAGTGAAAAGTGCGCGCACGAACTGTTCCTCACGGGTGCAGGCTGACAGGAAGAAGGGTTATGCGGTGAGGGCCGGGTCGCGGTCGCCGGTGCCCGGTCCCCCCGCGTGAGCACCTCCCAGGAGCCCGCCGCCGAGTCCTCCGGGGTGCGGTCCCCGCACGTTCATTCCGAGCTGGCGGAGAAGGCCGCGGTCATCGCGGATGGCGTCATGTTCGACGATCTTGCCGTCCGACATGCGGAACCAGTGGATGTGCCGCCAGGTCACCCGCTGGCCGACAGCCCGCACACCCATGATCACATCATGCGCCTCGCCTTCGACCACCAGTTTTGCCACGACATTCTCGGCGTCCGCGACGATGCTTTCGATGTGCCAGGTCGCGGACGGGAAGCACTGCAGCACGACCGCCAGGGTCTGGGCCAGTCCGTCCCGTCCCGGTGCGCTTCCCGGCTCCATCCTGTGATTGATCATGTCCGGCGCGAAAGTCGCCAGAGCGCCGCGGACGTCTCCGCGTTCCAGCGCCCGGAAGTGGTCGAGGATCGCCTGCCTGTTGGCCGCCACCCGCTTGTCAGCGTCCGACAACACGTCCGCATCCCTCGCGCCCAGCGATATTTCCCTGCTCACGATCTTCTGTCTTCCTTCTCCACATGTAACACGATTTCCGAAATGTCCATCTGCGCAGTCTCTCGTAATTCGCGCAGGGGCGCGGTCAGGGCGTCCTGTTCGGGACTGCGCTCGAAGGCGTGAAAGGCGTCCCGACTCTCCCAGTCGCTGGTGATGACGTATTCGCACGGGCCGCCACGCAGGAGGCTCTGCCGCAGGTTGCCCGGTGTCCGGCTCGTGGCCAGCGCGACCTTCTCCCAGGCGTCGGCGAAGTCCTGCTCCCGTCCGGGCAGGACCCGCATCCGCAGCGTTGCTCTGATCATCAGATTCCCCCGTCGACGTGCAGGGTCGCCCCGGTGATGTACCGGGCCGCGTCGCTGGCCAGGAAGAGCACCGCGCCCGCGATCTCCTCCGGCTGGGCGAGGCGTCCCAGAGCTGTCCTGGCTTCGGCCTGTGCCCGCCTGGCCGCGGGAAGCCCGGCCATCTGGTCGGTCTCGGTGTGGCCCGGCGCCACTGTGTTCACCCGGATGCCCCGCGGGCCGAGCTCCTTGGACAGAGACCGGGTGAGCCCCAGGACGCCGGCCTTGGAGGTCATGTACGGAGTCCGATCGGCGACTCCACGCAGTGATCCGGCTGAACCGATATTGATCACTGAAGCGTCGTTGGCCAGCAGGTCGTGGGCGGCTCGGTGGATCAGGTAGAGGCTGGTCAGGTTGGTGTCGAGTACCTGGCGCCACTGATCGAGGCCCACCTCGTGCAGGGGTAGCTGCGTTACCGCGGCGGCATTGTTGACCAGGATGTCGAGTGTGCCGTGCCGGTCGCGGACGGTCTCCACCAACCGGCTCACGTCGTCCTCCACCGACACGTCGGCGCGCACCAGACGGGCGTCGGCACCGAGCCGTTCCAGCTCGTCCACGAGCGAGGTGACCGCGTCACTGTCGTTCACGTAGCAGGCGATCACGGAGGCTCCCTGCTGCGCGAGCGCCAGGACGACGGCTCGCCCGATCCCCCGGGACCCGCCGGTAACCAGGGCTGATCTGCCCTTGAGGCCGAAGTCCATATCGTTCTCCTCGTCGGTTCAGACGGCAGGGCCGACAGCCCGCAGGATCAGTGAGCTGTTGAAGCCGCCGTAGCCCCGGGCGTTGACCATGGCAACCCGCACCGGCGTCTCTCGCGGCACCCGGACGAGGTCGAGGCGGTATTCCGGCGCCGGGTCGTCGAGGTTGCCCACCGCCGGGATCACCCCGTCACGGATGGACAGCAGCGCGTTTACGGCCGCCAGGGCGGAGCCGCCCGCGCACATCCGCCCGATCAGGCCCTGGGGGGCGGTGACGGGAACGCGTTCGGCATGTGCGCCGAACGCGACATGGATCGCGCGTGCCTCGAGCTCGTCGAGGTCGCGGGAGCCCGCGCCGTCCGCGAAGATCACATCGACGTCGGCCGGTGTGAGGTTCGCGTCGGCGAGCGCCCGGCGCATGGCCTCGGCGTACCAGCGCGGGTCCGATGACGGGTCGCGGTGATGGTGCGCGTCGTGGGTTGCCGCGTATCCGGCGATCTCGGCGTACACCCTTGGCGCGCCGCGGGCCGCCGCGGATGCGGGATCTTCCACGACGAGCGTCGCGCCGCCCTCGGCGGGTACGTAACCGTCCGCGGACCGGTCGAACGGCTTGTAACCGGTCCGCGGTTCACAGCTGGTGGACAGGCGCCCGCCCGTGGTCTGGCAGGTGAGCGCGTAGGGGGTGAGCCCCGCTTCGGCGCCGCCGGCGAGAACCACCGGCGTTCCGCGGCTGATGGTCCGCCGTGCCTGCGCGAGGCTGTCAAGACCGCTGGCGCCGTCGGAGACCACGACTCCGGACGGCCCCTTGATGCCGTGCCGGATGGAGGTCTGACCGGTGGTCGCCGCATAGAACCAGGCAATGGACTGGTACACGCTCACGGCCTGGCGACCACGGCTCCACAGCCGCTGGATCTCACGCTGGCCGAAGTCGTTGCCACCGGATCCGGCCCCGAACACCACCGAGGTCGCATAGGGATCGTGCTCCGCCGGATCGTAGGCGGCGTCGGATAACGCGAGTCCGGTTGCAGCCATGCCCAGCCACGTCCACCGGTCGGTCTGCAGGACGATCCGGCCGCTGAGATGGTCGGCGGGGTCGAATCCCTCAACCTGGCCGGCGAGCGTCGTGGCGTACCGGCTGGCGTCGAAGCTGGTGATCGGTCCCACCCGCAGCTCGCCGCGCAGCGTCGAACTCCAGTGCTCCTCGGTGCCGATGCCGCTGGGGGCGATCACTCCGACGCCGGTGACAACGGGACGCCGGCCCGCACGGGTGGCGCTCACCGGGCATCCCGCCCGCGGTCGAGCACGATGGCCGACTGGAACCCGCCGAAGCCGCTGCCGACCGACAGGGCCACGTTGACATCGTGGTCGCGGGCGATGTTCGGCACATAGTCCAGGTCGCATTCGGGGTCCCGGTTGGACCAGTTGGCCGTGGGCGGGACGACCCGGTTCTCGATCGCCAGGGCACAGGCTGCGATCTCGATGGCGCCGATCGCTCCCAGGGAGTGACCGACCATGGACTTGATCGAGCTCACCGGGACGTTGTAGGCGTGCTGCCCGAGCGACTTCTTGAACGCGGCCGTCTCGTGGCGGTCGTTCTGCTTGGTCCCGGAGCCGTGGGCGTTGACGTAGTTGACCATGGTCGGGTCGGTACGGCCCTGCCGCAGCGCGTCCGAGATCGCTTCGGCCATGTCGAGACCGTCGGCCTTCAGCCCGGTCATGTGGAAGGCGTTCGAGCGGGCGGCGTAGCCGGTGATCTCGCAGTACACGTGGGCGCCCCGGGCCCGCGCATGCTCCAGCTCCTCGAGCACGAGCACGGCGGAACCCTCACCCATGACGAACCCGTCCCGGCTTGCGTCGAACGGCCGGGAGGCGTGTTCGGGGTCGTCGTTGCGCGCTGACGTCGCGCGGATCGCGTCGAAGCAGGCGATGGAGATCGGGGACAGCGGCGCGTCCGCCGCTCCCGCGATCACGATGTCGGCCTCGCCGTCGACGATGAGCTGGTGGCCGTATCCGACCGCGTCGATCCCGGAGGTGCAGCCTGTCGAGATTACGAGGGCCGGACCGTGCGCCGAGAACCTGCATGCCACTTCGGTGGCGAGGCAGCTTGGTACCAGAGCATGGTAAAGAAATGACGACGCGTAGCTGGGGTCGACGAGCCAGTCGCGTCCGCTGTTGCTGGCGACCACGTACTCGTCTTCCAGACGGGTCGTCGCACCGACAGCGCTGCCCATACTGACGCCTACTACCGGGCCATCGATGTCACCGTCGCTCCCGAGTTCCAGCCCGCTGTCGGCAACTGCTTCGATCGCGGCCACTAGAGCAAATTGGATAAATCGATCATTACGGGCGATTTCCTGTGGGGTCAGCCCAGCTACAGCCGGATTGAAGTCGCACTCGGCGGCTATCTGGGAGCGAAACTGCGTGGGGTCAAAGAACGACAGGCGCCTGGTGGCCGTCCGGCCCTCCGCCAGGAGATCCCAGAATTCCTTGCGGCCCGCGCCTCCCGGGGCGACCACGCCTATGCCGGTGATGGCCGTCCTTCTCACTTCTGGATCCTCCAGAACGAAGTTTCGGTTTCGTCGAGTTTTTCGGTCCCGTGTAGTCAGGTCTGCGGGAGTGGCTCGGTATCCACATGACCGAGGTCCGGGCGTGGCGCCAGCGGGCTCAGATGGAACACAAGGAAGGCGGTCTCGTCACCGTCATTGACGATCCGGTGGCGCGTGCCGATCGGGATGAGCAGTCCGTGTTCGGCGGGCAGTGCGGTGTGCTCGCCGTCCAGTCGCGCGGTGACGTGTCCGGACACGCAGTACAGGAACTCCTCGGAGTACGGGTGCCAGTGCTCGGTGACGATCTCGCCCGGTTGCAGCGTCAGCGTGCCGAGGAATCCGGATTTGGCGCCCACTGTCGCGGGGGACAGCAGCGTGCGAATGTCGCCGCCGCGGCGGCGGTTAGTCGGAACGTCGTGAATTGACAACGCCTTCGGCGTGATATTCGGGCTGCTGGTCGTCAAGGTCATCGTTGTCTCTCTAAATTCCATAGGGCTTCCGGTGGTACAAGGTCGTGATCGTGCAGTCCTCGGCCCGTCATGCCTACCCGGGCAGGGTGCTCACAGCCCGGGCCGCGCGCTCGACCTTTTCCCGGATAACGCCCATCTCCCGCCGGGTGTTGTTATTGATGTTGTTGGTCATCCACTCGTCGTCAACCGGCGCGTCCGGACGCATGTGGAAGTCCTGCACCCAGTGCATCCTGGTGCCGGTGCTTTCTGGTTCGTAGGTCCATTCGATGTTCATGAACTCGAAGGGGCCCGGCTCGACGCGGTGCGCGTGGACGCGGTGCTTGTCCGGATCCAGCGTCCGCTCCGAAACCCAGCTCCATATCTTCCCGTTCGCGTCCGGGTGCATTGTCAGGCGAAACCTGAAAGTCTGGTCGTGATGTTCAAGAATTTCCACCGAAGCGTACTCGGTGAAAAGATCCGGCCAGCCCTCAAGATTATTTGTGATCGTCCAGACCAGATCGATGTCGGCGTCGATCAAGATCGAGTTCTCCGTGTGCCCGGCCATTGTTCTCCGTTCGGTCGACGTGCTCTCGTCGGTTCTTCCTCGATCAGGCGACAGCGTCTTGGCGGGCGGCGGTGTTGATGGCGGTGAGAATCTCCGCGAGGGTGTAGTCGTCGGGCGGTTCCGCCGGCAATTCGATGCCGAACGTGTCGAAGACGACGGTCTGCAGGTGCAGGTAGGCCAGTGAGTCCACCCCGACCTCCGCGAATGTGACGGCAAGATGATCAGGTCGGTCCTCGGCGGCGAGAACCGTTCGTTCGACGAGGAAGTCGAGCAGACGGTCAGCTGTCCATGGATGTGCCATGGTTCTCTCCTTCCTAATGGAGATCTGGATCCCGACGGCTCTAGTCCGAGACCCATGAATAGAAGTTCCGGGCCATCGCGTCACGCGGGCTGCGCCAGGTATCCGGATCGTACGCGGTGATGTATTTCGCCAATTTCGTGTTGACGTCGACGAACAGCGGGTGCTCGCGTACGGCAGGCAGGGCGGGAGTTACGTCGTCGGCTGCTTCGATCAGATGAAAATACAGTCCGTGAAAACTGAAGAGATCCCGCCGGACGACGCCCAGCAGATGGGGTAGCTGCCCGTCGTCCGACTCCTGGAAGATATCGGCGACCGCGGCTTCGTCGTCAGCATTGATACGAGCTACGATGAGGGTACGATGCGTCATCCGACGGCCCTGCGCTGGACCACCGGAAGCCGGCCGGAGAATATCGACACTCCTGCCCCCTGGTCATATTGGTCATATCGAAGAGAAACGTAGACGAGCATGCCGCAACGCCGGCGCCGGCGCCGCAGGAATTGCCCGTGCGAGTCAACGATCCGACGCCGTCGTCGGTGCTTCCGGTGTCAGGACCGGTTCGGTGGCCGTCACCCAGTCCAGTCCGCAGGGGCGACGCAAGCATCACTCCGCGAAGGCTGGGGTCCGGCTGCCGATCCGGCCTGCCTCCCTACGGAAGCATGATGTATTGGGCCTACTATGTCTCGCAGTTGGTCTGGCAAGAACATGTAGTGGCAACTTGGTGCCACTGGTGTGGCTCCGCTCGTATGGCTGTGCTACAGCCAGCCTCTTTCTGCTGCGAGGATGCCGGCCTGGAACCGGCTGCGGGCGTCCATCCGCCGCATGAGATCAGCGATCATACGGCGAACCGTCCGTACTGACACGCCGAGGTGTCGGGCGGCGGCCTCGTCCTTGGCGCCGAGGCTCAATAGTCGCAGAAGCAGACGCTCGGAGTCGCTTGGGCTAAAGTTGTCATTCTGTTGTTCATTAGTGTTTGAAGCATAGATCTTTTGGTCGACGGAGTTGTGA
>NZ_CAAAFT010000050.1:16962-17565 GCF_900634765.1 Candidatus Protofrankia californiensis
GTCATTCTGTTGTTCATTAGTGTTTGAAGCATAGATCTTTTGGTCGACGGAGTTGTGACTGATGGGGGAGCGGGTAGTCCCGTTCAGCAGAGTCCCGCCGAACACAGCGTGGTCGAGTTCGGTGTGCTGGAGTTCGGCCTGGTCGAGTTCGCCGTCCCGGTCCAGGGGTTGCGCGGTCTTCCAGAGCTGATCGAACAACATCGTGGCCAGGTTCGTCAGCGCCGGCTCCCGGAGCAGCAGCGCACGGGCATGCTCCTCGTTCGGGCCGGGCGTCAGCAGGAGCAGGGCGACCTCGCGGTCGACCATGGTCATATCCGCCAGCGGGGCGTCGGTCACCCGCAGGTCCAGGCCGTGCGCGTCGGCGGCGCCGCATATGGCGATCGCATCGTCCCCGTGGGCCGGGCGCGGACAGATACCGCGTACGACGACCCCGCGGTCGAGGGCCTGCAGGACGGCCTGTGTGCATTCCGCTGTCATGACCGACGTTTGCTCGGGTCGGGCGTACAGAACGAGCAGCTCCCGTTCAGCGCCGGCCACGAGATCGAGTAGCTGCTCCTCGACCGCCTTCGCGCTCTCCAGGCGTGCAACATCAACACTTGGTCC
>NZ_CAAAFT010000051.1:0-704 GCF_900634765.1 Candidatus Protofrankia californiensis
GGCGCGGACAGATACCGCGTACGACGACCCCGCGGTCGAGGGCCTGCAGGACGGCCTGTATGCATTCCGCTGTCATGACCGACTTTTGCTCGGGCCGGGCGTACAGAACGAGCAGCTCCCGTTCAGCGCCGGCCACGAGATCGAGTAACTGCTCCTCGACCGTCTTCGCGCTCTCTAGGCGTGCAACATCAACACTTGGCCCCGTATGCCGGCCCTGCATGTAGTCGGCGACCAGTGTGCTCACTTGCATGCGCGCGCGGATGAGTTCCTCCTGCCGGCGGATGAGCTGATCGTGTTGCTGTCGGAGCAGTTGTTCGAGGGGAACCTCGGGGTGCACCGCGACCAGGCGGTCGGGCTTCTCCCGGGAGGGCACCAGGAGCGAGAGTTCGACGAGCCTGTCGCGGGCCTGCCGAATCGTGCTCGTGGAATACCCAAGGGTGATGCTTACCTCCTCGGTGCTCATGTCCTTCCGGCGTAACCACAATCGGTAGGCCGCGAAAGCGATGTCGTCGATACCGAGAAGATCAAGCACCTTCATCTCCCGAGTCGACTAGTCGACGCGGGCGTTGGCCTCGGGGAGGCCCCGCTGCCGCTCTTCGCTCGTGACCACGTCGAGAGAGTGGCGGACCAGTGCGATCAGGGCTTGCCTGACGGATTCCCGCCGGCGCGCGTCACAGAAAACGATGGGCCGGCGGGAGTCGACG
>NZ_CAAAFT010000051.1:729-6801 GCF_900634765.1 Candidatus Protofrankia californiensis
GGGCTTGCCTGACGGATTCCCGCCGGCGCGCGTCACAGAAAACGATGGGCCGGCGGGAGTCGACGTCGAGGGCGCTGCGGACTTCGTCGAGCCGGTACTCCCTGGCGCCGTCGAATCGGTTGACCGCCACCAGGAACGGAATATCCCGCTCCTCGAAGTAGTCAACCGCCGGGAACGAGTCGGCAAGTCGACGGGTGTCGACCAAAACGATGGCACCGATGGCCCCGAGAACCAGTTCGTCCCACATGAACCAGAAGCGGTCCTGGCCGGGTGTACCGAACAGGTACAGAATCACGCTGTCGAGCAGGGTGATCCGGCCGAAATCCATGGCGACCGTCGTCGTGGTCTTGGAACTGACCTGGGACGTGTCATCGATGCCGAGGCTCGCCGAGGTCAGGGCTGCTTCGGTCGTGAGCGGGGGAATCTCGCTGACCGTCCCCACGAACGTCGTCTTCCCGGCGCCGAACCCGCCGGCAACTATGATTTTGACCGGACTGGGCACCGTGCTGCCGGCCGTGTCCGGTCTAGAGGGTCTGTAGTCCATCGAGCACCTTCTCCATCAGCGCCACGTCGGGACGCTCACTCGGTCGGGCTGGGCGGGTGACGCGCACGAGACCAGAGTCGATCATGTCGCCGACGAGGACGCGTGCCACGCCGACCGGTAGGTTGAGCTGCGCGGATATCTCCGCGATCGACTGGATGCTCTGGCAGAGCAGCACGATGTTCCGCTGTTCTGGATCAAGACTTCGGACCATCGCCCGCCCGTGCTCCGTCGTCGACACCAGAGCCACCAGCTCCAGCGCGCGATTGGCCGCCGGCCGCGTCCGGCCGCCGGTGACGGCATAGGGACGGACGACCGGACCTGCGTCGTCGTCGTACCACTCCTCGTCCACCGGTCCTCCTGATCAGGGCTTGGCGATCGTCGCTGAAACTCGTCCCGCTGAAAATCGTCCTGTTAAGACTCCGCCGACGCCGGCCGGCGTCATTGCGGCAGGGAAGCCCGGCCTTTCGACGACGACCACTTGGCTTGAGCTCCGGTAGGAGCCCCCGCAGGGCGCGACGGAGTAGACGGAGTATGAGCCGCCGCCGGGGCTCCGGCCCGCTGTCAGCGTGGCAATGCGGCCTGCATTTCGGCGCGCAGCTCGGGGGTGAGGAATTCACCGACACGGATGACCAGCAGCGCCATTTCGTAGGCGATCAGGCCGATGTCGGCACCGGGCGTGCTGAGAATGGCCAGACACGACCCGTCGCCAACCGCCGTGACAAACAGGAATCCCTGCTCCATCTCGACGATCGTCTGGCGGACGTTACCGCCGCCGAAGAAACGGCCGGCACCGCGGGCCAGACTGTTGAAGCCCGAGGCGACCGCCGCCAGCTGGTCGGCGGTTGTCCGGCCCATTCCGTTCGAGGCGGCAAGCAGGAGGCCGTCCGACGACAACACGATGGCGTAGGTAACCTCCGGGATTTTCCTCGTGAGGTTGTTCAACAGCCAGCTCATGTTCTCGGCCGGGCCGATGTGGCGCATTACATCACCTTCTTCGCGTCGTCGCCGCCGTTCGGGTTCGGTCCCTCCTGCAGACCTCGGCCGAAGTTGGACTGGAAGGAGGACATCATTGATCGGATCTCATCCGGCGACCGTGTCCCGGCGAGGAGCGGCGGTGTCGCGGGCTCGGCGAGGGGCGTTCCCCTGAGTTCGGGTGCGAGGCTCGCCCGCCGCTGCCGCTTGGGCAGACCGGTCTCGTCGGGCTTCCCGCCCCGGGCGGCCGGCGCGGCCGATGTCCGGGGAAGCGGGGGGCTGCCGGTCGGGAACGGATCCGTCGTAGGCCCGGTCCTCCTGCGTGCGGGTAGACCGCGCTGCTGCGGAGGATCCAGCGGATCGGCCCACCGGTCCGCCGGCTGCGGCCATCCGGGCTGTGCGGTGGGTGGCTCGTCGTCCCATCGAACGGACGGAAGCAGCGGTGGCGCGGAGCTGCCCGACGGTGGTTCGACCCAGGTACTGGGCTCCACCGGTGGGTTGGACCGCAACCGTCCCCGCGGATGTTCGGTTCCGTTGCCGGCGCCGGTGTCCGCGCCGCCGAGTTCGTCCTGCTCGGAAACGAACCAACTCGAACGGATTGTGGGGAAGACCGGCAGGTCGTCCATGAGCGGCCGGTCTTCCCCACCACCGCCTGTGGATGGCGTGGTCGATGCGCTCACCGACAGCAGTTCATCGGTGTCGATGGAGTCAGCCAGGGGGAGCGAGTCGTTCAGGGAGAGCGGGTCAGCCAGGGAGAGCGAGCCGCTCAAGGAGGTCGAGTCACTCAAGGCGATGGAAGCATCCAGGGACGAGTCCAGGGCCGGCGCCTTGACACGCTCGGGTCTGGACGCTGCCGGCGCTGCTTGCGTGGTCTCGTCGACTTCGCGCAGCAGGCTGGTCGGGAGCAGGACGATGGCCAGGCTGCCGCCGTACGGCGACGGCCGCAGACGGACCTGGATGTCGTGCCGTTGGGCGAGGCGACCGACAACGAACAGGCCCAGTCGCTCACTGGTACGAAGGTCGAAGGGGGGTGGGTTGCTCAGGCGGTCGTTGATCTCGCTGTATTCCTCGTCGGTCATGCCCAGACCGCGGTCCTCGACCTCTATCACGGACCCGTTGGAGACCTCGTGCCCGGACACGTGGACGGGGGTGTGCGGGGGGGAGAAGGAGGTGGCGTTCTCGATCAGCTCGGCAAGCATGTGGATCACATCACCGACCGCGTGCCCGCCGATGGCGGAACCGGCGATCGGTAGCACCTTCACTCGGGTGTAGTCCTCCACCTCGGCGACCGCACCTCGCACGACATCCTTGATCGGGATCGGTCGCCGCCAGCCACGGGCAGGCTTCGATCCGGACAGCACGATCAGGTCCTCGGCGTGGCGACGCATACGGGTCGCCAGGTGGTCGAGCCGGAACAGTTCGGCCAGCTCGTCCGGGTCGGTCTCCTTGCGCTCCAGGGCGTCGATGATCTTCAGCTGGCGGTGGATGAGCGCCTGGCTGCGGCGGGCGAGGTTGAGGAAGGTGTCACCGATGCTCTTGCGCATTGCGGCCTGTTCGACAGCGGTGCGCACGGCAACCTGATGGACGGTGCTGAACGCCTCTCCCACCTGTCCGATCTCGTCCCTTGTCCCGACTCGGACGGGGAACAGCTCGGCCTCGATCTCCACCTGCTCCCCGCGGTGCAGCCGTTCCACGACGTCGGGAAGGCTGTCGTTGGCCACCTTGAGGGCGGCTCCCCGCAGACGCCGGAGCTGGTTGATCATGGGGCTCGCCACGAGAAGTGCCACGCCGATGGACACGACGAGGATGAGAAACACAGCTGCCCCGTTGAACCAGGCATTGCGACGTGAGTCAGAGGCGATCGATTCGCTCTGGGCGCCCAGGTCGTTGGCGATCCTGCGTTCGGCGTCACGCATCACGCCGGCCTTCTCACCGGTAGCAGTGATCCACTGTGTCGGGGGGACGGTGGCCGGACGACCCATCTGCGCGGCGAAGACCGTGTTGTCGCGCATCTGAGCCACGGATTCGGATTTCTTCTGTACGGCCTGGTCGAAAAAGTCCCGTTGCGACTGCGACGCGGTGGCACGGAACTGTGTGATCCATGCGTCCTCCGCCCCCGAGTTCGACTGGATCAGCTTGATCAGGCCGATGTTGGACTGACGGAGAAAGAGGATCACAGCAACGTAGCCAGCCTGTTGCTGCAGGGCCTCCTTCGCTCGGGACATGCTCACCAGTGTTGCTGCCGCGCTGACCAGATCGGCGTTCTTGCTTCCGGCGGCTACCTGGGCGTTGAGGTCGAGCAGATCCCCAATGAACGCGGTGTAGGACTCCGACGTCTTCTCGTTCTGGGCTTCCTGGGTGTCGATCAATTGACGTTGCGTGGTGAGACGGTCGATTTGAGTGGTGATGGTGTCCAGGGAGATGCGCAGGTTCCTGGTGGCGCTGGCCGGAAGATCTGCGGCGCTGGTCCGGTATGTCTCGATGGCTGGGTCGACCTGCTTGCGTATCGCGACCGCGTTGTCTGCGCTGCCCCGGTAGTCGGAGCCGACGTAGGCAGCGACGGCGAAGCGCTCCTGCTGGAGCGCATCAACCAGGTCATTTACCTTGATCGAGAACCCCGCGAGGACCCGGATCCGATCACTTGCGCTGACGTTGTCCAGGTTCGCTCGTACCTGGAGGGCGCTGAAAACAGCCAGCGCCACCAGCGGGAGGATGAGAATGGCTACCAACTTGGAGCGGATTGGCCAGTTCTGGAGCATCCGATCCTCTCGTCCGACGCCGTGTCCTGGCGCCTTGTCGGGGCGAGTGTTCTTGTCCGGCGTTCGTGCACCGGCTTGCGCCTCGGCCCGCGGCGAAGGCCGTGACTGGCGGCTCTTTCTCGTTGGGCGGGACAACTGTACCCGGGCTATTAAGTCCTGCTTGAACAGGGGTATACGGGACGCGGGAACAGGGCCGAATCGGATCAATCGATGATCATCCGGTAGCGGTCCGGACGGACCTGCCGGCCGGCGCGGGATACGCGGAGATGATATTCGCGATGGATTGCACAGCCCGATGATCGACGTTTGTCGTTGTGATCGGTGAGTTGCAAAAAGGCGAATCGTGGACGGGCAGGTGTTTTCGGTGTTTCCGGATTGTGGATCGGTAGACAGCCGAACCGAAAGGTCGTGGACGCCGAACGCACCGAGAATGGTCCGGAATCTGTCCCCGAACTGTCCTGGGTGGCCGCAACAGGCGTGCTCGGGGTAAGAAATTGCAACGTCCAGGTGTCGATCGGACCACCGCTGGTTCCGGTTGCCGGGAAATCGTTGCCGCCGGCAGCGGCCGGTGGTGGCCGGGCCGCCGCGTACGGCATGTCGATCACATGTCGATCACATACCGATCATTCCGGCGGGGTCGGGCCGCTGCCTGCTCGTGCGACCACGTGGGCGCCGCTGGACAGCGCCCGCACCCCGCCGGCCGTCCGGACGAGGGGATACACGGCAAAGTGGTAGGCGGCCCCGTCGTCAGGGGCACGCAGGTGCCAACCGCCTCTGATCTCCAGACTGGCGTTGGTGACCTTTGCGTTGCGGGCAGCCGGATCGTCCGGCCCAGTGGGGGCGGCGTCGTGTCGCCACAGCACGCGAGCTTCGGTGATGCCCGGCGGCATCTGGAACGTGAGGACGATCTCGGTGCCGTGGTCGACGGCCTGAAGTTCCCGGATGTGTGGTCCCGGCTGGTGCCGGGTGGAGCGACCGACGACCGCCCTGTCCTCGGCGATGCTGACCGGCGTGTACACCGTCGGCCCGGCGGCCGCGGTGTCGACCAGGCGTCCGCGTCGGCTGGAGCCGACCAGACGTTCCCGCCCTTTCAAGGAAGCGGCGGACAGCTCATGGTCAACCGGGCCGAGCGGCTGCGGCTGTGGGCCTGGCCCGCAGCCCCGGTCGCCGCCGGGGGTTTCCTCCGCGGACGTCCCGGCCGTCGCCGGATCGGACGGATCCGCCGGTGATTCGGTGGCATAGATCCGTACCAGCGCGCCGGGCACCGTCGTCCACCGCAGGATCGTCACCCCGCTGCTGCTGTCCACCTCAAGGTCCAGGACCGGCCGGGGCCGCACGACCACGGTCACGATCACTTCCACGCCGCCGGTGTGGGCCAGCGCGCCGAAGGGATCCGGGTAGGACACCCGCACCCGGTAGCGGTAGGTGGCTCCGGTCTGCACGTCACGGTCGACATGGCCTCCACCGGACGCGCGGATGCGGCGGGTGGCTCCCCGAAACGGCGAGGACTCGTCGAAGGTCCGCTCGATCAGCACGTCGTCGTAGCCCGCATCGAACTGCCAGGACAGCGCCACGCCGTCGCCGTCCATGAGGGCGCGCAGGTCGGTGACGTCCGGGGTGATCACCAGTGGTGGCGTGCGAACCGGTTTCGACCGTCTGCCGCCGGCTGTCGACATCACCTCGTGCCAGACCGTCACCCCGCGGGGGACACCCGCGTCGGACAGTTCGGTCGAACCGGTCGTGCCCAGGCTGCGCTCGGACCGCCCGCTCGGCGCGGTCGGGTCGGCGACCACCCGC
>NZ_CAAAFT010000051.1:7417-8758 GCF_900634765.1 Candidatus Protofrankia californiensis
CCGACGACGCCGGCGGGGTCCACCGCAGGAGCACCGCGCCGTTGTCCTCCCTGGCGGTCAGGTTGGACGGTGGTGCGAGCATGCCGGGTTCGCTGATGCCGGCAGGGTCGGCGGCCCGCGGCTGCGGGTCGGGCGACACGCCCTCGGCGCCGGTGCTGCCGCCCCTGTCACCGGTGCTGCCGAAGACGGTGCCGAAGGAGTAGCGAGTACCGATGTCGTCACGACGAACGATCCTCGAGCGCCCGCCGACCTGCGCTGAGGTGGGCTGCGCGGTGGATGGCCGCACCGCGGCGATGTCCGCCAGGAGCCCACGTGCCTGCTGCGAGGTCATGCGGATGCGCGGGTCCTTCTCGAGCAGACCGGTGAGGACGTCGGCCAGCGGACCGGCCAGCCTGGTCGGTAACGGCGGCTGGAACAGGATCGCCGCCACCATCGCCGCGAAGGTCTCCCGGTAGAACGGTGGCCTTCCCTCCACCGCGAAGTAGAGGGTTGCGCCGAGGCCGAACAGGTCGGCTTCCGGGGTGGCGGTGTCGCCGTTCAACCGTTCCGGTGACATGTACGAGGGCGTTCCGAGCACCCCGGTGACGGTGAGGGCGGAGTCGCTGTCACGGGTTGCGATGCCGAAGTCGGTCAGCACCACCCTGCCGTCGGTGCCGATCAGCACGTTCGAGGGTTTCACGTCCCGGTGCAGTATGCCGAAGGCGTGGGCGGCCGTCAGGGCGTCGCTGACCGCGATCCCGATGCGGGCCACCTCGACGACGGGCAGCGGACCGTGGCTGCGGACCAGCTGGAACAGTGACTGGGACGGCACGAGCTCCATGACGATCCATGGCAGGCCGTTCTCGACGACGACGTCGAGGATGGTCACCACGTGTCGGTGACCGCGTAGCCTCGCGGCATGCCGGGCTTCTCGCAGCGCCCGCTCGACCCGGTCGGCGCGTTCGGACGAGTCGAGATCGTCGTCGAGGTCGATTTCCTTGAGTGCGGCGTCGGTCAGCAGCACCTCGTCGAAGGCACGCCAGACCGTGCCCATTCCTCCGACACCGAGCCGTTCGATGAGCCGGTACCGGCCGACCACAAGGCGGTTCACCTCTGGAGCGGCAGCCACGTCTCCCCCTCCGTGATCTTTTTCGTGCCGCGTTCTCCCAGTGCAGCATGCCACTTGGATCGGGGTCCGGCGCCTGCGACGTCATCCGAGCAGAAGATGGCCGAAGCCGGTTCCGGAAAGCCTGATCAGTGCGTCCCCGCGCAGCGGCGCACCAATGGGGCGGTGCTTTAGTGGTCGGCGAACTGGTGTCGGCGGCCCGGGTGCTGGAGCCGCCGCTGTGACTGGAGGTATCG
>NZ_CAAAFT010000051.1:8783-14746 GCF_900634765.1 Candidatus Protofrankia californiensis
CCGCTGTGACTGGAGGTATCGATGAGCCGGGCCGGAATGCCGCCGCAACTTCGGACAGTGACGGCCGGTGCCGTGGGTCTGACATTTCTGCTCGGCGCGTGTGGCGGAGCCGCCTCCGATGGCCCGCCCACTGCTGTTTCGGACGTATCGGTGACCGCGGCCGGTGCCGGTGCCGGTGCCGGCAGTCTGCCGACAGACTCGCCGACCGACCTGGTGCTGCCGACCCAGACCACCACGACGGCGGCGGTGACCGCGCAGCCCACCGTGACAACCGGTATCGCGGCGCTGCGGGGAACACTCGTCCCCAGGCACTTCCCGTTCCCGAAGGACGCGGCTCCCACGCTCGTCAGTGCCGATGCGAAGGCTACGACGGTCGCGTTGAGTGATGTGACCGCTGACGACGCCATCCGGTACTACCGGCAGTCGATGCCTTCTGCCGGCTACACGTTTCAGCAACAGAATGTCGCCGACGGGCAGACGACGCTCACCTATGTGGGGTATGGCCAGCGGGTCCAGATCCGCGCGGGCGGTACCGGCAGGGCCCAGGAGGTCACACTCGTCTTCACCGGCGAGTAGCACGCGCATTCCGTGTCCGCAGCGGTGCGCCGTCACGTCGGAGAGATCCGGGGCCAAAGCCGGGCTCCGGACCGGAGCTGGTTCCGGCATCCCGGTAGACGGTCCGGGCCGCCGCGAAGGTGATGATCATAGGTATGCAGGCAAGGATCGTCCACAGCGCCCACCCGCCGGGTGGTGACCATGCCGGATGCGACAGGAACCACAGCGGTCCGTCCGGACCGACCGCGTACCGGTGGCTGTTGGTGATCCATGCGGCGAACTGGCCGACCCCGCTCACGGCGATGACACCGGCCGCGACCGCGGCGGCGCGGGCGGACAGCCGCGCGGGCAGCCGCTCGGCGAGCACCTCCACGGACAGCAGCGGCAGCATCACCAGCGCCGGCAGGACGTATCGGCCCTGCATGCCGAACCCGTTCTGGATGAACACCGCCGCGGCGAGCAGTTCGTACAGGGCGACGACCACCAGCAGGCTCCCGGCCAGCAGGGCGCGGTCGTGCCACCGGCCGACCACGAACGCCGCGAGGAACAGTCCGCCGGCCAGGACGACCCACAGCCAGTACAGGACCGTCGGTAGCGGGACGGACTGCCAGCCGAAGACCCCGATCGTCTGGCGCGCCGAAGCGGCGGCGGATTCGGCGGCGAGCGCCAACCCGTGGCCGAGCCGGCCCCACAGGACGGGGGTACGCAGCGACAGGGCCTGTGTCCAGATCACCGACCCGGCGATTCCCACCATGGCAATCGCCGCCGCGGTGGCCGCGGGCCGTCCGGCCCCGCGGAGGCGGTGCAACGCCGTACGTGCGCAGAGGCGTCCGATCCAGATGGTGACCGCGAGCGTGACCCACAGCGGTGCCATGGGACGGCTGAGCGCTGTCACGCCCAGGGCGATGCCGGCGATCCACCAGGTCCGTGCCGGCGGCTGGTCGGCTCGGGACAGCCGCAGCGCCGCCGCACCGCAGGCCAGCGCGCCGGCAAGCTCGGCGCCGCTGGCACCGACCTGGGAGCTGATGAAGATCATCATAGGAGTGACCGCGACCGCGACCCCGGCCAGCAACAGGGGTCGTTGACCGCGCTGCTTTCGGCCATCCAGCAGGAGCCACACAGCGATCGCCAACAGCGCTGCCGAGATGAGCGCCGAACCGAACCGGGCAAGAAGGTAGCCGGACCCCACCGACCACGCCGCCCACGTGAGCACACCCTCGGAGATGTACAGCCATGGCGGATAAGCGCCCACGATGCTTTCGACCCGGCCGGGCGGGACGGCGGGGGGCTGGTGCAGGCAGGCCGCGGACACGTCCGGGTGCAGCGCGGTGCAGGGAGGGTTGGTCGTGATCCGCAGATCCGCTGGCACGTCGAAGCTGCGGTAGGCGTTGCGGACCTGTCGCAGCGAATCCTCGTTGAACGCTCCGAAGGACCGCAGCGTGGCGAGCGGGACATGCTCGCCGAGTATCTGTCCGCGCCCGGCGGCCACTGCTTTCGCATAGTGGCTCGGCTCGTCCGGAGCGGTTCCCGGTGGATTTGTCAGCGTCCACAGGAAGATCCACCCGGTCAGCGCGGCGAGCAGGAGAGCGGACACACCGAGTTTCCGCGGGTAAGACGGCCGAGGTCTTTTCATCGGTGCTTCACATTACCAGGAAAATTTTCCGTGAACAGCATGCAAAATCCTCCCGAACTGACCCTCCAAATACCCATGGTGCGGAGTAACGGTAGACCTCCGCCGCTTGGCCGGCATCCGGTGAGTGATCCGGGGGCGGAAAGAGCATGATCGCTTTGCCTTTGGCTCTCCAGATGTCATCTCCGGATATCCGTCGCCGATCTCCAGTGCTCCCGGAATCAGTCGGCGGTGTTCGGATGCGAAGGACTTTCATGTTCGTTCCGTTCTGTTTTGGATGCGTTCGGTGAGACGGATTGCCAAGCTATTCCTGCAATTAGCGTTGTAGTGCTCGACTGACAACTCTACGTAATATCGTTCATCTCCCGCTCCGGGAAGAATCTGCTGGTCGCGGTTGCCGCCGGCAGGTGCCGCCGCCACCACTGCGATGCTGCCGGCCGGACCGTGTTTCGGTAACGGGCCGTATCTGTCGTGATATCTATCTGTGATGTTCGTCCGCGGGGCTCCGTTGCCATTAAGCCGACACCGGGCCTACCGACACGATGCCGGACCATCCTGGGTCAGGTTCCAACCGCTGGTTCCTGCGCTACATTGATGGCCGCTGTCATCCGCGTGCAGCCAGTATCGGGAGGTCAATGTGCTCAGGCACACCGACAAGTTCGAGGCGTCACTCTCCGAGATATCCGACTCGCTGCTCGCACCATTATCGGACCAGCCGCGAACATGGTTACTCGGGCGGGCTCTCGACGAGTTCGTATCCGATCTGAGGGCACTGGACGAGGCGGCTGAAGGCATGGTTTCCGGTGCCCCTCGGCCGAATATCGTGGAGCCTGTCGACTCCGCGATTCCCACGGTTGTCGACGGTTCGCTGCTCGTCTCGGGCCAGCAGGTCATGCAGACCTGGGAGACGCCGCTCATGCAGGCCATGGCGGAGCAGGTTGCCGGCCCCGACCGCTCGGTCCTGGAGATCGGCTTCGGCCTGGGCATCTCCGCCGGCTACATCCAGAAACACCGGCCCGCGCACCACACGATCGTGGAGGCGAATCCGCAGGTGTTCGAGACGGCCGTGGAGTGGAGCCGCGCGGCCGGCCGCGAGAACACGGAGATCGTATTCGGCAAATGGCAGGACGTCATCGGCTCCCTGGGGCGGTTCGACGGTATCTTCTTCGACACCTACCCGCTGGACGAGGCCGAGTTCGAATCCCATTTCCTGGGTGGCTCGACCTACGCCGAACACTTCTTTCCCGCCGCCGCCGAGCATCTTACCGAAGGCGGTTCGTTCACCTATTACTCGAACGAGATCGACTCCCTTTCCCGGCGCCATCAGCGGTCTCTCATGAGCTATTTCCGCTCCATCCGCATGCGGGTCGTGGACGGGCTCCAGCCGCCGCCGGACTGCAGCTACTGGTGGGCCCCGTCCATGGTGGTCGTCACCGTCTCGGAGCCGCGTTACTGAGGAGCCGCGTCACTGAGACGGTCTCCGGTCACGCTTCGTGATCTTCGCGGTGTGCGCGATCTTCGTGGTGTGTCGGTTGCGTCCCATGCATCCCAGGGTCGGTGGATCATCGCGAGTGTCGCGGACAAGATGCTTGTGGGGGCCGCTGCCGGGATACTGACCGGGCTGGCCGCGTGACCGGGCCGGTCAGGCCGACGGGAGATTACAGATGCGTAACCCGAGGGACTTCTTCGCTCCACTTGCGGTGGGAGCGCCGGTGCCCCTGCGAGAGCTCCCGCAGGGCCCCTCTCGCGTGATCCACTTTTTCGACCCGAGCAACGAGAAGATGGCCTCGAAGGTCCCGGACATCCTGCCCCGCATCGACGTGATCCTGGGCAACCTCGAAGACGGCGTCCGGGCCGACAGTAAGATCGATGCTCGCGAGGGGCTCGTGAAACTCGCCGCGGCCACGGAGTTCGGCGAGACCCAGCTGTGGACGCGGGTGAACAGCCTCGACTCGCCGTGGGGCCTTGACGATCTGCTGACCCTCGTCCCGGCAGTCGGTCACAAGCTGGACGTCATCATGGTGCCCAAGGTCGAGGGGCCGGAGGACATCCATTATGTCGACCGCCTGCTCGCCCAGCTCGAGGCGAAGGTGGGGCTGACCCGTCCGCTGCTCGTCCACGCGATCCTGGAGACCGCGCGCGGTGTCGCCAACGTCGAGGAGATCTGCGCGGCGAGCCCGCGTATGCAGGGCCTGTCGCTCGGGCCCGCGGACCTGGCCGCAGACCGGCGGATGAAGACGACCCGCGTCGGTGGCGGCCATCCCGGATACCTCGTCCGGGCCGACCCGTCCACGACCGACCCGGACGCGCCGCGCCCGACCTACCAGCAGGATCTGTGGCACTACACTCTCGCCCGGATGGTGGACGCCTGCGTCGCCAACGGGATCCTGCCGTACTACGGGCCGTTCGGTGACATCAAGGACGTCGTGGCCTGCGAGGACCAGTTCCGCAACGCCTTCCTGCTGGGCTGCGTCGGCGCGTGGAGCCTGCATCCGGTGCAGATCGATATCGCGAAGAAGGTCTTCAGCCCTGATCCGGCCGAGGTTGCCTGGGCCCGGCGTGTCATCGAGACGATGGGGGACGGAACCGGAGCGGTGATGGTCGACGGAAAGATGCAGGACGACGCCTCGGTCAAGCAGTGCAGGGTTGTCCTGGAGCTGGCCAGGACCCTTGCCGCGCGGGACCCGCATCTGGCCGAGGCATATGGTTTGACCGACACCGGTTTCGCCGGTACCGGTTTCGTCGGCGCCACCGGGCAGGCAGCCCGATGAGCACCGTGAGTGGCGACTCGACGGGTAACTCGACGGTGGCCTACCGCCCGCGCCGATCGGTCCTGTACATGCCCGCCGCGAACGAGCGGGCGCTGGAGAAGGCCAAGGGGATTTCCGCGGACGCGCTCATTCTCGATCTTGAGGACGCCGTCGCCCCGGACGCCAAGGAGGCCGCCCGGGAACGGGCCTGCGCGAAGGTCGCGGAACGGGTCTACGGCGGGCGCGAGGTGACCATCCGCGTCAATGCGCTGGACACCCGCTGGCACGCCGACGACCTGCGCGCGGCGGCACAGGCCGGTCCGGACGCGGTGGTCGTGCCGAAGGTCGGTTCCGCGCGGGACGTGCACGCGGTCGAAAAAAGCCTTGAGGAGGCCGGCGCGCCGGAACACACCCGGATCTGGGCGATGGTCGAGACTCCCGTCGCGATGCTGCACATCGAGGAGATCGCGCGGGCGTCGCAGCGGCTCGGTGTTTTCGTCATGGGCACGAACGACCTGGCCAACGAGCTGCACGCCGAGCACGTGCCGGGCCGGGCGCCGCTGCTGACCGGGCTCGGGCTGTGCCTTCTCGCCGCCCGGGCCGCCGGTATCGCCATCCTGGACGGGGTGTTCAACGACATCCGTGACCTCGACGGGTTCGAGGCGGAATGCCTACAGGGGCGGCAGTTGGGCTTCGACGGTAAGACGTTGATCCATCCCGGTCAGGTCGAGCCCTGCAACCGGGTTTTCGCACCCACCGACACCCAGGTCGAGGAGTCCAGGAGCATCCTCGCGGCCTGGGAGGAGGCGCTGGCCTCCGGCCGTGGCGTTGCCACGGTGAACGGTCGGATGATCGAGAACCTGCACGTGCACAACGCGCGGCGCATCCTCGCCGTCAGCGAGGCGATCGCCGCGTTGGAGCAGGAGACGGCGGCCCCGCCCGCCCCCGACAGGTAGGTGGATTTCAAGGCCGGCGGTTTTGAACAGTTTCAAACTGGTTGCGAACGGCTTCGAACGGCTTCGAACGGC
>NZ_CAAAFT010000051.1:15300-16768 GCF_900634765.1 Candidatus Protofrankia californiensis
CGGCGATGTCGCCGGATCGGGGTCCAGCCGACGATGCGGGTACGACAGGCGCGAATGGGGAGCCCGGTCGATACCGCCCTGGTCCGGAGGTTTAGGATGTGGGCGTGGCACACATCGTTCAAGGCTTCCAGTATCGGCCGGTTAAGAACACCAATGGTGACACGATTCATCCGATCGGTCTGGTCCTGCACGTCGCACAGGGCAACGGCTCCCAGTTCAACTGGTTCAACGATCCGCAATCGCAGGCGTCGTCGAACTTATGGGCGGGCAAAGCCGGGCAGCGTGAGCAGTATGTGCCCTCGGACGTCCGGGCATGGGCGCAGGCCGCGGGCAACAGCACATACGATTCGATCGAGACCGAGGGCTTCGACACCGAGGCGCTGACGCCTGAGCAGATCGAGACCGTGGCCGTGGCCTACGCCGACGGTGTGCGCACCTTCGGCTGGGCGCTGGCTGTGACGGACACACCCGGCCAGTCCGGATTGATCACACATGGTGCGGGAAAGGTCTCGTGGGGTAATCATCCGGGTTGCCCGGGTACCATTCGCGCCGGCCAGCGTCATCAGATCATCGCGAGGGCCGCGCAGATCGTGGGAGGCGCGACGTCGCCTGTGCAGCCCAAGGTGGTGGCTTTGCAGCATGCGGTGCACGTGGCCGCGGACGGTGTCTGGGGCCCGATCACCGACGCGGCGCTCGCCGAGGTCCGGACCAACCGGCATACCAGGGCCGAGCAGGCCGCGGTCGGTGCGACCGTCGACGGCGTCTGGGGGCCCCTGTCACAGGCGGCATATGTCGCGACGGTGCGGACGATCCAGTCCATCCTCGGAGTGGGTGTGGACGGTGTCTGGGGGCCGATCACCGACCAGGCATTCGCCACCGCCCGTAATACTTACTTCACCCGCTGATCCCATTCGGCGACGAGAGCGTCCCAGGTACGGTAACGAGCCACCGGATAAGCGGCGGATACGACACCGTCGGGGTCGACAACGGCCACCGGATATCCAAGCTGTGCCCGGTACCCACGTGCGCTGATGACGAGACGGCCGCCGAGGCGGGCCGCGCCGACGATGATCGGCCGTGACGTCCATCTCGGGGCGGCCGCGGCGGCGAGCTCTTGTGCCGACAGCCATGCGTACAACCCGCAGACACAGTTCTCGCTCGGCATCCGCAGATGTGGCGTCAAATGCGCCTGGGACAGCTGGCTGCCGAGGCCGTCCCGCGCACCGCGTAGGCAGAACGCCCTGGTGAGGCCGTCGGGGCGCCACAACAACAGGTCAGCCGGGAACGGTGACCACGGCGTCCATGCCGGGCGCAACCAACCAGCGCCGTCCACCACCCACTGGCGCCAGCCGATGACGCTCACCTGCCTGCCGGCACAGGTTCGGCTTCGGCCGGTTCGGCCGGTTCGGGGAGCGTCAACGGCTCCTGCTCCGGCCAGGCGATCGGTTCGTCTTCAACGATCCGCAGC
>NZ_CAAAFT010000051.1:16881-34507 GCF_900634765.1 Candidatus Protofrankia californiensis
GGCCAGGCGATCGGTTCGTCTTCAACGATCCGCAGCGGTTCACCCACGTTTGCCATCCACCAACGTTCCCTCGCCCCGCCGCGACGGTCAATCCTTGGACGGACGGACGGACGGACGGAGCCAGCCTCAGCCGCCTGCGCGTTCAGCGCAGGCGCAGGATCTGCAGACCGTGGTCGGCCAGGAGCGCCGGCAGGTGGCGGACGGTCGCGATGTCCTTGGCACGCTGCTCATCCGGCAGCTCCAGCCAGTCGACCAGCAGGTCGTGCTGCTTGCGCCCGTCGTCGCGAACCGGGGCGAACGTCCAGCCCTGGCTGTGTCGTTCCGCACACCAACGTTCGTGCTCATGCCGGGCGAGCAGCTCCACCTCGGCTGCGGTGAAGGAGAAGTCCGTCGGCGGGTCGGTCATCGGGACGACGACCGCGCTGATTTTTCCCAGCTTCGCGCCGATATCTTCGGCCTGTTTGTAGTTCGCCGTCCGCAGGTCCTCGCGGAGGTCGTCCCAGAGCGCCGTTGATTCGGTACCACCGATGACGAGTCCTTTTTCCTGCTCGCCGATGAGATACTGGCCATGAATGGCATGGGCCAATACCGTCAACGTGTCGTTGTGCAATTCGTTCGGTTCCGCCGCTTCGTCGGTGATTGCGAAGATTCGTACCTCGCCCGGTGCGGGGTCGAGCAACCGGGGATTGAGCAGGTCACCGAGGGCCGTCCGTTGCCCCGTGCACACGGTCACCGTCTGGTCGACGTCCGCGGTGTTCCGGGTGGTGTTCAGCGCGCGGGGCAGAACCGTTTCCTCGTTCTGGTCGCACAGCACCAGGTGTCGCCTGCCCGGCGCGTCCGCCGCAGTGAACTCGCGCGAGAGCGTCCCGAGATCGACGGTGGCCGCCGGCTCGTCCCTGATACGGGGGGCGCAGTGCGCCGCGACCGGCGGGTAGCGCGCACGAAGCTCGGTGAGCTGCGATGACGCGTTCGTGTCGACCAGAACCAGCGGCAGTGGCGGGGCACCGTTGCGGACCTGCCACAGCCGAGCCAGCTCGACGACCAGCGCGCGTCCGAACGGGCCGAGCCCGACGACCGCCACCGAGGGCAGCGGATCGTCGATACCGAGATGGGGTCCGAGAATACGGGTGGCGAGCTTGCGGGCGGCGATCTCCTCTGGAGTGAAGAAATCCAGCCGGAAACCTGATTCCGCGGAGAGCCCGACCCGGCGCGCCTTCAGCGCGAGCGCAAGCTCACCGTCGCCGATACGCGCATAGCAGGCGAGCGGCTCGGGACGATCGGTTTCCTCGACGGTGAGCACGGCCGTGGCCGCCACCACGGCCGCATTGGCGGCGCTGTCCGCGAGACACGCGTACACGGTTGCGGCCCTGGGCACACCCGCGGCGCGCAGTATTGCCGGTTTCCGCGCGTCACCGACCACGACGAGGCCCTGAGCATTGTGGGCCGCATCGTTGGTGATGCGGACCGCGGGGGTACCGGCGGCCCGCAACGCGGAGGTGATTGTCAGGGCGAACGGGTCGTCGCCGACGACGACGGCGTGGCCCCGGGCCCGGCGTGCCGCGCGCCGGTGACGCCGGTCGACGAAGATGTTCCAGACCGACACCGTCACGCCGTACGCGGTGGCGAACGGGGCCAGGAATCGTGCGAGCTCCAGCGGCAGCGGAAAAGGGCCACCGTCCTGCAGCGGTTCGGAGCCCAGCAAAAAGAGCTGCGCGTCGAAGTAGGCGATGTCGGCCGCTGTGTAGCCGCAGGGCTGCGCACTCGGCGGGGGGCACTCCTGCGCGGGTCTTGTCAGCTGGGCCAGACCCCACGCACCCAGAAAGGCCGCCACCAGGAAAAGCACGGAGAACATCAGCCACAGAATCCGCCCGGCCCCAACCCGTTCGTCCGGAACCCTCACCACGTCGCTGTTCCCGCCCCCGTGTCGCGTCCCCGTACCGGCGTCGCCGCCTTGTCCTACCGAATTCTTACACCGTGGAGCGATCGAGAGCGGGACCGCCCCGTTCGCCGATCGAACATCGTCCTATCCCGCTCGTTCTAAAACAGGTCGGCGTAGTCGGTGAGGATGTCACCGAAGACGCCGGCGTCGCCATTGCGGTTCCAGAAGGCGGTGGCGGCCTGTACCGCCGCCGCCCCGGCACACAGGAAGTCGGCGATGTCACGTCCGCGGGACACTCCGCCGACTCCGATCAGTTCGACCGTCTCCGGAAGCAGCCGTCGTAGCTGACGTATCTGGCCGAGGGCCACGGGTTTGAGCGCGGCACCCGCGAGCCCGGCCAGTTCGACGTCGATCACCGGACGGTTCGTCCCGTCCAGGACGAGGGCGTTCGGAAAGGTGTTGACCGCGCAGACGAACCGCGGGCCCTGCGGCGTGCTGGACAGCTTTGCGACCAGGCTCGCCAGCTCGGCCAGCCCGGCCGGGTCCGAAAACGGTGAGATCTTTATGCCGAAGGGCGGTGGCCGGCGACCTTCGCCAGCGGTGGCGCCGGTGGGCGTGGCCGCGGCGAGCGCCTGACTCACCTGGGTACACACGGCCTCGGTCTGACTGTTGTCGAAGCAGGCGATGCGTTTCTGCGTGCCGCCGTCCCAGACGTTCGGGCAGGCCAGGTTGAGCTCGATGATGTCGGCGCCGGCGAGCGCCACGTCATGGGCGACGGCGGCGTATTCAGCTTCGCTGAATCCCGCGATGCTCACGACGAGTGGTTTACCGGCAGCATGCGTTATCGAGATCATCTCTGGCAGGTGCTCGCGGTAGTACGCAAGCCCCGGATTGGGCAGGCCGAGCGCGTTGAGCGAGAAGAAATCCCCCGGATAGTAGACGTTGCCTCCGTTCCCGGTGCGCGCCTGCGCGGTGATGGACCCGACGACGACCGCGGACACGGCGCTGCGGGCAAGCACGTCCACCTCGTCGAGGCTCTTGCACGTGCCCGCGGCGTTCATGAGCGGATGCTCAAGCTCGACTCCGCACAGCGCCGTCACGGCCACCCTCCCCGAGATCCAGATTTTCGATACGACTCGACTTCTCCAGGAACAGTATCGACCGCCTGTTCCCGGGTGCGGCCTGCAGATTATGACCGTTATGCCTGTCATATCTGTTATATCCCGTATCGAGATGCTTCCGTTGGGTCGTTCACCTGCTCCGGGAGCGCGTCCAGGAAGAGATCATCTGCCGGTCGCGCCGTGCGGCGTGTTCCTGAACGTGGCCGGGATTCGACGCCGGTGCACGTTTGGCTTCCCCGGAGACCGTCGATGAAGACAGGGTCGGCCATACCGCGCTGTGGTAACCCGGCGCCGATCGGCGTCACCGGTGCTCATCGGCGTCGCCGGTTGTGGTGAGCGCGGCGAGGGGGCTGATGCCAGTGGAGATGAAGCCGAAGCAGGAAGAAGGTCGACGATGGCGACCAGCGAAACGGGATTCAGTGACATCGTTCATGATCTGATCTCGGTGCAGTATCACGCCCTCAAGGGCTGCCGCGAATACGAACAATATGCCCGTGATGCGGACGAGGAGGCTCAGCCGGAGATAGCCGATTTCTTCCGGAACGTCCTGAGGCAGGACGCCGAGCGCGCGGTCGCGTGCCACCGTTACCTGTCCCAGCTGGCGGGTCGCTCTCCGGCCGGCTCCATCGGCCACTGAGGCAGGCTGCGTTCGCCCGGCGCCCGGTTCGGGAGCTGAGGCCCGTTCGGGAGTCGGAGGATCAGAAGCGCACGGTCTCGACGTCCTCGCCGCCGTGCAGGGCCCGCCACAGATCACCGAACGAGTCGTACTGCTCTCGCTTGGGCCGGGCGGTGAGCGCTTCGATGAGCTGTTCCGGAGCGTTGCGGTTACGCAGGACGTAAGCGAGCCGAGCGGCACGCGCGGGAAAGTCGTGGCGGTCGAACCACCGGGCGAGCTCGGAGCGCGCCTCGACCGCCGCGCTGGTGTTCGTGCTGGTGGCGCGCTCGCTGCCCGACCGTTCCGGTATCACCGACACCTGGGGCTGGTCCTCGCCGGGAGGTTCCGCGGAACGCCATTCCTCGGTGCGCGTGTCCCGCCGCGCCCGCACGATCCCGTCCACTTCCTGGGCGAGGTTGTCGTCCTTGGCGGGGCCGTGTTTGGTGCTTCCGCGCTGTATCGGCATCGTCATGCTCCTCTTGTGGTTCCTGTGGTTACGTCCGTCCCTGGTTCTCACCAGCTGTTGGGCTGTGGGTCCACTGGGAGGACGCCGGGGCCGGGCGGTGGCAGGTCGGGGCCGGGGCCTGGCAGGTCGGGTCCAGGCCCCGGACCGGGGAGATCGGGACCGGGTACCGGCAGGTCCGGTCCGGGACCAGGCTGCGGGATGTCCGGTCCGGGACCAGGCTGCGGGACGTCCGGCCCCGACCTCGGCCCCGACCTCGGTCCCGGCGCTGGAGCGGGTGCGGGAGCCGGGCCGGGTGCCGGATGGGAGGAGGATGGACCGACGCCGCGCGCAACGACCATGATCATAATGCGTCCTCCTTCGTGGGAACGAAACGACCAAGGACTCAGGACGTGGGAAGCGACCGGGGATCGGTCGCCGTGTCGGTCGACTCCTGCCACCTTCCACGGATACGGCACCTCGAATCGTCCGGTGACCCGGGGACTTCGGCCTCCCGGACCTTCCGGATCGGCTTCCAGAGCCCGGCCGCGGAAAAACCATGATCGCGCTATCTTCGGCTTCGTCCGAAAGAGCACCCGTGCGGGTGTGCCGGGCGCGGTGAGCGGGGAAGTGGAGAAGGGCATGTCCGCGCAGGCTTGCGGATCGAGCGTGCGGGCTTGAGGCCTGGGAGGTGAGTGTCGATGACGGACGTACTCAGCGTTGTCAGCGCACCACCGGTGACGGTGGAGCGGTCCAGGACGATCGGGGAAGCGGCCCAGGAGATGGATCGCCACGGGGTTGGCGCTCTTCTCGTCACGGACGACAGTGATCATCTGGTTGGGATTGTCACCGATCGCGACATCGTGCTGCGTGGCGTCGCCCGTGGCGTCCCGATGGAGGCGTCCGTCGATCGTTTGATGACAACGGAGGTCTTCACCCTGTCCGCCGATGTGGAGCTCGCCCACGCCTACGAGGTATTTCGCGATCACGCGTTGCGCCGGTTGCCCGTCCTCGACGGCGATCGGATCGTCGGAGTCCTGTCAGCTGACGATCTCCTCATCCGTGATGCGCGGCGGATCGAGGGCTTGGTGCGTCCACTCGCCCAGGAGGTCATCGCACGTCACCGCAGGACGCCGGTGGGCGCGGGCGAGATTGCCCATGCCGGTGACGGCGTGATCGCGTCCCGCCGGCTTGTGCGGGCTCATCCCGGTGACACCCTGGTCATCCACGGACGGACGCTGGGCCGGCCGGACCGGTTCGGTGAGATCCTTGAGGTGCGCTCCCCGTCGGGTGATCCGCCGTTCCTGGTCAGCTGGTCCGATTCCGACCATGTCAGTTTCACCTATCCGGGCCCGGACGCGGAGGTACGTCCGCGTGGTGAGCAGGAGACGGCGACCGCGGGCGGTCGGGCCGGCAACGGTAGCCGGTAGCTGATAACCGGCAGCTGATAACCGGCAGCCGGTCCGATTTCGGATCTACCTCATTGCAGTTGGCGGCTGGCGGTTGGCGATGCAGGCCCGGCACCGCGCGGGTCGCGCCTGCGTGACGCCACCCGTGATGCCACCGATGAGGAGGTGACGGGTGCACGCTCTGTTTGCCGACCGGCCGTCGGCGGGTCACGCGCTGGCCGAATACCTGACCGGATATGTCGACCGCGACGACGTCATCGTCCTTGCGCTGCCCCGGGGCGGTGTACCGGTCGCCTTCGAGGTGGCGCAACGGCTGGGCGTGGAGCTGGACGTCTTCCTCGTCCGCAAGCTCGGGGCACCCGGGCACGCCGAGCTCGCGATGGGTGCTCTGGCCGGCGGCGGGACGCTCGTCCGTAACGATCAGGTGATTTACGGCCTGGGTATCGAGGAGGAGACGATCGCCCAGGCCGTGGACGCCGAGCGCCGTGAGCTTGCGCGCCGGGAAGGCGCTTACCGCGTCAGCCGGACCGCTGCCGACGTCACCGGTCGCGTGGTCCTGCTGATCGACGACGGCATGGCCACCGGTGCCACGATGCGCGCCGCCGTCGACGCCATCCGGCGGCGTGGGCCCGCGCACGTGGTCGTGGCCGTGCCCGTGGCCTCGGAGCAGGCGTGCCGGCAGATGCGACTCGTTGCCGACGGTGTGGTCTGCCTCAACACTCCGTCGACCTTCTTTTCCGTCGGCCAGTACTATGCCGATTTTTCCCAGACGACCGATGACGAGGTCCGTGAGCTTCTGCGCCGTGCTGTGATCACGAAGTGATCATGGGGTAGAGGTTTCCCGCTCAGTCGGAGACGCGGGAGGGCCGACCCATATCCCGGACGTCCTCACCCTGTCGTCGCGCACGAACGACCCGATCAGCGGGTAGGCCAACCACCCACATCCGCACCCGCCTGACGTCAACCCACCCCTACGTCCTCACGGGGAAAGACGCCCAACACCCGACAGGCAGAATCGCCTGTCGGGCAGGGATGGTGGCAGGTGTTGGGTTCGAATCAACGTAGGCTGAGCCGGCGGATTTACAGAGGTCCAACCCGCCGACACCAACATGCACCCTGGCCTGCTGTTTCTCCGTCCCAGGCGCGGGCCGGCGAGGCACAGTGTCCCGCGCAGGTACCGCAAACCGGCCCGACGCCCCTCTCGGGCCTTTCCTATCCCCCACACGTCACTTGATCGAAAACTGGCGCCCCGGGCCAACAGCCCTGACGGAACATCGGCTTCCGGCCGGTCGTGTGAGAAGCCGGGCTTAGCGCGCGGCCGAGCCGGAAGCGGCCTTTTCGATGAGTGCAGCCACGGCTGCCGGCTGCGACAGATAAATCGCATGGCTGCCCGCGACCTCGACAACAGTCGAACCCGCCCGCGCAGACATCGAGCGCTGGGCCGGCGGGGGAATCATCCGGTCTTCGGTCGCGATGAGGTACCAGCTTGGCTTGATCCGCCACGCCGGTTCGCTGATCGTGCCGCTCAGGGCTTCAACGCCCCATGGGACCTGCGAGTCGGCCATGAACGCGGCCTGTTCGGCACTCACGTCGGCCGCGAATGAAGCAGGAAACTTTGCCCGGTCGAGGAACAGGAAGCCGTCCTGCGGCGGGAGAATTGGCGGCACAGGTGCGCCGGGCGGCGGATCGGCAATGAGCGTGTTCACCGACTCGCCCTTGTCCGGCGCGAAGGCCGCGATATAGACGAGCCCCGCCACGTTGGGATCATTACCCGCCTCGGTGATCACCGCTCCGCCATAGGAATGGCCAACGAGAATGACCGGTCCGCTCTGCGCGTCGATGACGTGCCTGGTCGTGGCGACGTCGCCCTCGAGTGAAAGAGTCGGATTCTGGACGACGCTGACGGTGAAGCCATCCTTCTTCAGGAGGCTGTAGACGCCCTGCCAGCCGGAGCCGTCCACGAAACCACCGTGAACGAGAACGACTGTCCTCGCTGCCAAGCTAGCATCCATGACGATCTCCTTTCCCTATTGACAAACCGCGTTTTGATGGTACTTGGCTCGGGACGCAGCATCAATCTGGAGACCATGAAAGACCGTGGGACCGGTGCTGGCGCGCCGTCCGTGGCCAGCTGAGGCCAGCGGCTCACGGACCTCGCGGCCGGCCTCCGCCCAGGCCACATCGAACCTGGCCAGATCAGGAGAAGCCGCTTCACTGTGAACTACAAAGTGTCATTCATGGCGAAAGCATCGGAGGGCAATGATCAAATGAGATAAGCCAGCCGAACGAGACAGGAGACGGGAACTATCCTCGAGGGCACCAATACCACCATTGCTGGCCACATCGCCCGAGATTCACCCAGGTCTGTCCCAGCGAGAAATAGCTCTTGGGTTCGCCGACTCCGAGGCGGGCCATGGATACCGGTTCCTGGCCTGTACCAGGGACTTCCCATTAATCGTGGCACTTCGTCATTTCTGCGACGCTATACATAGTTGGCATGTTCGCCAAGATCCGCGAGGAACCGGCGCATCGAGGTCGGTTCCAACCTGTCCGGCTGGACGAGCACGGCGGGCACGTTGTCGACCAGGGGCAGGAGGACTCGAGGGCGGTGCAGGATTGCCGTACAGAGCGAGGCCATGACGACGTCCGCGCAGCAGCGTGATGCATCCTGGCGTGGTGAGCCGCGGGGAGGTGGTTCGGGGTGGTCCCCGGCGGGACGACGAGCGGGCCAACGTCGGCGCAGCTGCTGGCGGCGGCGCGGGGTGGTGACCCTGATGCCTTCGGGCTTCTGGTCGACCCGTTGCGTGGGGAGCTGCACGCCCACTGCTACCGCATGCTGGGATCCGTCCACGACGCCGACGACGCCGTCCAGGAGACGCTGGTGCGGGCCTGGCGGGGTCTGGAGCGATTCGAGGACCGCGGCTCGATCCGGCCGTGGCTGTACAAGATTGCCACCAATCGGTGCCTGACAATGATCGAACGCCGAGGTCGTCGAGAACTCCCGACCGACCTGAGCCCGGGATCTACGACGGGCAAAGTTCAAGCTGGTCGGCCGGGTCAGGCGAGGCGAGGCCGCGCATGGGGGTTGCCACCGCCCCCGTCGCGGTGGCGGGATCTCCCGCCCTGCCAGCCGCCACCCTCTCGTCGACCACGGTCGCAGCCACGGCCGCTCGCGCACCGCCGTGGGGTCGTATCGCGGGTCCAGGCTCGACGGTGCCGCCGAGGGTGGTTGGCAATAGCATGGCTGTTGCCAGGATAGCCCGGCTCTATGACTTGCTCATCGTGCTTTGCGAGACAGGCTGCTCCGGCAGTTTCCGAGAATCGCATGGATGGGGGGTCCACTAATGAGGCTCCCGAACACCGCGCACACCTCCCGGCCCTGGCGGATCCACGAGGTCGCCTTCGATTTTCGGCTGGAGGACGTGTGGGCACTGCCGACGCCGGGCGGCCCGGACGACTTCCCTCGGTTGCTGGCGCTGATCGCCTTGGGGCGCGTGTCGCAAGGCTCCGCCCGCACCGCCCGCATACTCTGGTCGATCCGGCGGAAACTGGGCGAGCTGCTCGGTTGGGATGACCCGGACGCCGGCATCGGCTCCAGGGTGTCGTCGCTGCGCGGCCGGTTGCCGGCGGATCTGCGCGAGGCCCCATCCGGCCCGGACAACGACGCGCCCCTCTTCACCTCGCTCTACCTGCTCGATGACGAGCGGGCCGCCGAGATCGCCAACCGGATCATGCGCGGCGTCACGTACATCGACACGGTCCCCTTCAGCTCGCTCTACCTGCTCGATGACGAGTGGGCCGCCGAGATCGCCAACTGGATCATGCACTGCGTCATACACATCGGTTGGGTCCCGGACGGGACGGGCGGCCATCGCGGCCAGATGGCCATCCTCGTGAAGCGAAACGGGCTACTTGGGACCACTTATATGGCCGCGATCAAGCCATTCCGGCACCTGATCATCTATCCGGCGATAATGCAACAGATCGGTCGAGACTGGCGCAAACCCACCCATGAACTTGTAGATGACGTAAAAGGAGCGCGACTTTAAGCCCATGTGCAGGGGGCATAACCAGGGCCCCGGAGTAGTCCGCGAATGCCCCTTTCCCGCCGCCGTCACTGGCCGCCGTGTTCCGCCTCTACGCCGTCCACCCCGACGACCAGGAGCCGCTCGCCCGCACGTTGCAGCGGTATCAGCCGCCGGGTTTGGGGCTCGGTTTCCGGCATCTGCACGAGGACCCTGCTCGAGAGGACCCCACGGGCAACCCGTGGCGGCGATTCAGCGAGTGGGATCATCCGACTGCGGTACCGGCACGCGATTCTGCTGGTGCACGCCGGTAGCGGCCTGCTGGGGCAGGGGAGTGTGGCGGATCTCCTCGATCTCTTCGGCGGGTTCGACCGACACCCGGGGAAGCACCCGGTCGAGCCATGACGGCAGCCACCAGTTCCCCGTCCCGCACAGGTGCATCAGCGCGGGCACCAACACCGTCCGGATCACGAAGGCGTCGATCAGCACGGCCAGCGCGAGCCCGAGGCCGAACATCTTGATTACGCGCTCGTCGCCGAGAACGAAGGACGCGAAGACCAGCGTCATGATTGCCCCGGCCGCGACGATGACCCGGCCGGTCTCGGCCTGGCCCAGCGAGACCGCGATCCGGTTGTCCCGGCGGGCAAGCCACTCCTCGTGCATCCGGCTGACCAGGAAAACCTCGTAGTCCATGGACAACCCGAACAGGATCGAGAACAGCATCACCGGCAGGAACGACTCGACCGGTCCACGCTGGACGCCGATGACATCGGAAAGCCATCCCCATTGGAAGATCGCAACGATGATCCCGAACGACGCGGCGACCGCGAGCAGGTTCATCACCGACGCCATCAACGGAATGACCAGGCTGCGGAACACCACGACCAGCAGCAGGAAGGCCAGTCCGACGACCACTGCTATGAACAGGAGAAGCTTGCTCGCGAGAACATCGGAGAAATCATCGAAGATCGCTGTGATACCGCCGACGTAGACGACCAGCGGACTGCCCTTGGTCGCGGCCGGAATGACCTCGTCGCGCAGCCGGTCGAGCAGCTTCGACGTCTGAGCGTCCTGCGGGCCGGTCGTCGGGTAGAGCGTCACGATTGCGGCTCGATGGTTGGGGCTTTCCCGCGGCGGTGACACCGACTCCACACCGGGGGTGTCACGCAGTTTGTCCACCACGCTCTCGAAGGTGCTCAGGTCGGCCGGGGAGCCGATCTCGGCGGTAAGCACGAACGGCCCGTTGAATCCGGCGCCGAATCCCTGCGCGAGCAGGTCGTATCCGCGCTTGGACGTCTTGTCCTGCGAGCCGTTGCCCTGGTCGGAAGCGCCGAGGCGCAACGAGAAGACCGGGAGCGCCATGATCACGATCAGTCCGGCGGCAACCGCGGCGAACAGAGCGGGACGCCTGTCGATCCGGCGGGCCCAGCGCCACCAGAAGCCCGACGGTATCTCCGGCTCCGGCCCCGACGCCGCCAGCTTCGCGCGCTCGGACCGGCTGAGCAGCCGCAGGCCGAAGAAACCGAAGAGCGCCGGCAGCAGCGTGATCGCCGTTGCCATGGTCAACGCCACCACAAGCGCGGACGACACGGCGACGCCGTACAGGAAGCTCACGCGCAACGCATACATCCCGAGCAGGGCGATGCACACGGTGATGCCCGCGAACACGACCGCACGGCCGGAGGTGTTGACGGCCGTGACGGTAGCCTCCTGCGGGCTCCTGCCCGCGCGCAGCGCCGTCCGGTAGCGGTTGACGATGAACAGGGCGTAGTCGATGCCTACGCCCAGGCCGATCAGCGTCGCAAGCGTCGGCCCGAATTCGGCGATGTTCATTGCGTGTGAGAGAAGGCCGATCCCCGAGAGCCCCACACCCAGAGCGACGATCGCGGTGATCAGGGGCAGCGTCATGGCCAACAGCGAGCCGAACGCGATGAACAGGATCACCGCGGCGGCGGCGATGCCCACCAGCTCACTGCTACTGCCGAGCTCCTGCTCGGCGACGCTGATCGCGTTGCCGGACAGTTCTACCTGCAGGGACCCGGCGTCCGCGGCCCGGGCCGTGTCGACGAGCGCCACGATGTCCCCTTTGGGGATCTCGTTCGCCAGCTTGTCGAGTGCAACGGAGGCGAACGCGGTCCGGTCGTCTTTGCTGAACTGACCGGTCGCGTCCGGGCTGTAGGGGCTGGTGACCTCGGCGACGTGCGGCAACCTGCCGACTTTGTCGAGCATGGCGGTCGCGGCGGCCTGTACCTGCGGATCGCGTAGTGTCCCGGAACGGGCGTGCAGGATGATCGATGCATTTTCCCCGGACACGGCCGGGAACTCGCGCCCGAGCAGGTCTATTGCTCGCTGGGAGTCGGTTCCCGGTAGCGAGAAGATGCTCCTGTAGTTGGTTCCGGCGCTCGCGCTGATCGCACCGACACCGAGCAGCAGACCGATCCACAGCATGAGGACGAGCCGGCGGTGCTGGAAGCTCCAGCGGGCCATTGTTGCCACGGGTCCCCCCTTTTGGAACGGCGTTGGCGGTGGTACACGCATACGGACGTCGTGTCCAGGTTATTACAGCAAGTAAAAACATTTTTTGGGTAGGGCGACAACTGGCGGTGAGCTCGCTCCCGCTCGTCCCGACGTCCGCTGTCGAAAATCTGAATTGAGCAAGATCTGCCGAGGGAGAAACGCTCAACGCTTGTAGTCTCAAGGACCGTAAGGAGCGGGTCGAGCTTCGGTCAATGTGTGGAGTGACACTCTCTATGCTATTGGTCACATCGATGCCGGGTCGGGCCGAGCGCCGCGCCCGGACACAGGAGGTAGCCGTCGATGCTGGTAGCGTCCTGTCCGGTGCATGCGGTAAGTGCGGGCGATGATCCGCGTGACCGCAGCCGGGGCGGGTGCCGACCCGGCTGATCATGCGGCTCCCCGGTCGCCGGCCGACCGGCGATCAGCAGGCTTTCCGGTGCTGCTGAGGAGCGACTATGGGCGGTATTTCCACGGTCGGATCCGTAGTGCTGTACGACCTTCGATCGAAATGCCTTCGATTGCCGCGGTGACGCTTTCGACAAAGAAGCATGATCGCACTGCCGTTGGCCATCCAGGCGGGCACAGTCCCGCGGTGACCGCCGGTGTCGGGCGATTCGACGCCGTGGGAGGGGGGAAGGCCTGGTGCCCGACCCGAAGTCGGTCGAGTCGGTCGCCGCCGCCACGGGAGCTCCGGGTGTGCAGCGGGCAAAGCTCGTCGAGCTGGCGTTCCGGGCCGGACTGGTGTCCGAGCACGATCGGTGATCGTTTCCGGCTGAGGAGACCGCGGTCAACCGGTCGGGACAGAACGTCTTCCGGTTGGGCGGACCGCGCTCAGCGCAGATGGACGGCGATCAGGCACGTGTCGTCATCGGTGTCGGGGGTGGTGTGGCGCAGGAGATGGTCGGCATACTGCTGGAGGTCGGCAATCGGCTGGCCGGCGACCAGGACAAGGGTGTCGAGTGCCTCGTCGAGGGCGATCCCGCGTCGTTCGATGAGCCCGTCGGTGAACAGCAGGATGCCGTCGTCGAGTCGCAGCGGGGTGGCGGTCTCCTCATAGGTGCTGTGGGCGTCCGCTCCGAGGAGGACTCCCTGCGGAAGCGGGAGTGTGCAGGCGGTGCCGTCGCGGACCAGGACGGGCGGCAGATGGCCGGCGCATGCCCAGCGCAGTGTGCGGGTGGCCGGGTTGTAGAGGCCGCAGACGGCGGTTCCGGTGATGTTGTCGGTGAGGTGGTAGGCGACGTCGTTGAGCCAGCGCAGAAGCTGGGCCGGTCCCGCGCCGGTCATGGCGAGGCCGCGCAGACTGTTGCGTAACGTGACCATGCCGGTGACCGCCTTGATGCCGTGCCCGGCGATGTCACCGACGGCGAGGAGAACCTCCTTGGAGGGCAGGATGACCGAGTCGTACCAGTCGCCGCCGACCAGATGATCCTGGTCGGCCGGTCGGTAGCGGACGGCAACGTCGAGTCCGGTGGCTTCGACCGGATCGGCCGAGAACGGCGTGATGGCCCGTTGCAGTTGTACGGCGAGACGCTGCTGGTCGTCGGCTCGCTGTTCGGTGTCGGCGAGCTGGTTGCGGGTGGCGGCGAGAGCAACCTGGGTGTGGTAAAGAGTGGAAAGGTCCTGGTATGTGCCGCGAACGGCGACCAGAGTGCCGGCAGTGTCGGTGACGGGCTCGGCGAACGCGCGTATCTGCCGGATCACGCCGTCGGCCCGGATGAGACGGAACGTCGTGGCGGCCGGCCGCATCTGGTTGAGCAGTACGTCGCGGAAACGGTCGACGGTGGCGAGATCATCGGTATGGACGTAGGCGTCCAGTCCCTGCAGGGAAACGGGCGTTCCTGGCGCTCCCGGCGTCAACCGGAACAGTGTGAAGGTGTGGTCGGTCCAGCGCACGTCACCGGTGAGCACATCCTGCTGCCACCCGCCGAGCTCACCGAGCCGCTGTGCGTGCTGGAGAATGGCGGTGAGGTCATCGGTAGCATTCGTCGGCTGCCAGGTGATCGCGATGCCGTCGAAGAGCCGGCCGATACGCACGTCCATCTCCATCGCAACGGCCCTGCCGCCGACGATGACGCGGATGATCAGACCGTCGGCCTGGTATGGCCGACCGGTGAGGAGCACTTCCACGGCGCGCCCGAACAGTCCGTTCGGGATCGTCATCAGTGGATGGACATGGGACAGTCGGCGGCCGACGAGGTCGTGAGGGTCGCGGCCAGTCGGGTCGACGAATCCGTCGCTGACGTAGTCGATCTGGAAGTCGATGATCCGCCCATTGTGATCACGGACGGCGTGAGCGACGAGAGCGGAGCGTAGCAGGGCGTTCAGCAGGGCGGGCAGCCACAAGCCGCGGCCTCCCCAGGCGCGCTCCCCGTGAACACCGAGGCTCCTGGCGCAGACTTCGGCCAGCGCGAGGAGTTGATGCCGGACCGCGGGAGCGAACTCCTCGAGCGGATGCGGCCAGCAGATCTCCATCGCCCCCAGCAGCGCCCCGGCGTCAGCCAGCGGTAGCACCACCCGGGCGCCGCGCCACTGCCCGACCAGTGGGACCTGGCGTGGCAGCTGGTGGCTCGCCGGCCACCACTGGGGGCATCCGTCCCGAACGACCCGCTGAGCCACGGAATCCATCTGCGGAGGAATGCGCTGCCAGCGGCTCGCTTCCAGGGCGCCGAGCCCCGCCTCGCCGGCGAGCTCCAGAGCGCCGTCCGGTTCGATTATCCACAATGCCACGGCTACGGCTCCCAGCGGGGCGAGAGCCTCCTCCAGCGCCGCCGCGGCAATCCGGGGTCCGTCCACGGCCCGCTGTACCGGCGGCGTCTCGGCCAGTCGCGCCGGTTGGTACCGCAGTGGTCGTGCCGCGCCCCGGATGAGCGCGTCGCCTGCCGGTTGGCCGATCACATCGGCGGCGAGCTCCACCAGGGGCATCCCGGATCGGGCCGCCAGGCGGGTGAGTTGCTGGACCGCTTCGCCAGGGGAACAGCGCAGGCGCTCGCTCAGGACGCCCGTCGCGAGATCCACCAGGGCTTCGGTGGCGGCCTGCGCCCGAAGTTCCTCGAGTTCGCACTGCTGGCGGGCGATCAGCGCGGTCAGCTGTGCTACCTGGTCATCGCCGATCGGACTGGTCGGCTGCTGTGTCGCCACCGCGTACGTCCCCCACTCGTTCGGGTGCCGTCGGCATGCGGACGGATGTCCCTGCGCAGCCCCCTTGTCCTCCTGGGTCTCCCCAGCGGGCCAAAGACGGCGCGATCATGTTTCTTTCGCGCTGCCGGAGGCCCGCATCCGCGGAGCACTCAGGAAAACCTTATGGACATCAAGAAACTGAGTCGAGGTAGCTGTCCGTTTCGTCATGGTTTGATGACCGGCGAACTCTCTACCGTGGAACAAAGAGACTATCTAGATCATATGACGGCCGTCCGGCGACCGTCGGCCGATGAGCGGGGTGTACCGGTGAGTGAGGCTACGAAGTCGGAGCGGGAAGCGATGCCAGGGCGGGACGACCCCGCATTGCGCCAACTTCTTGCCGGCCTGATGGCGGTGCGCGGCGGGGACTTCCGCGTACACCTGCCTCAGGGTGACGACCCGCTCATGAACGAGATCGCCGACGTGTTCAACGGCATGACCGAGCAGCTTGCCCTGGTCACCTCCGAGGTGGCGGGGGTGGCGCGGGAGGTCGGCATAGAGGGCAAACTCGGCTGCTTTCCCCGGGTGCCAGGAGTGTCCGGTGCCTGGAGGGATCTCGTCGACTCGATCAACGCCGCGGTGGGAAGCCTTGGCGGCCAGGTTCGTGACGTCGCCCAGGTAGCCACGGCGGTAGCACACGGCGATCTGTCGCGGAAGATCACCGTGGATGCGAGCGGCGAGGTCCTGGAGCTGAAGAACACCATCAACACGATGGTCGACGAGCTGTCGTCGTTCGCCGGCGAGGTTACCCGGGTGGCCCGGGAGGTCGGCACCGAAGGGCGGCTGGGTGGGCAGGCGTTCCCCGGGGTAGGCGGAACGTGGCGGGATCTCACCGACTCGGTGAACTCCATGGCCGGGAACCTCACCGGTCAGGTCCGTGCCATCGCCCAGGTGGCGACCGCGGTGGCCAGCGGTGATCTCTCTCAGAAGATCACTGTGGACGCGCGTGGGGAAATCCTGGAGCTGAAGAACACCATCAACACGATGGTCGACCAGCTGTCGTCGTTCGCCGGCGAGGTCACCCGGGTAGCCCGGGAGGTCGGCACCGAAGGGCGGCTGGGTGGGCAGGCCGACGTCAAGGGCGTCTCGGGTACGTGGAAGGACCTCACCGAATCCGTCAACGTCATGGCGACCAACCTCACCGTTCAGGTCCGTTCCATCGCCGAGGTCACCACCTCGGTGGCCAAGGGCGACCTGACGCAGAAGATCCGGGTGGACGCGCGCGGGGAGATCCTGGAGCTCAAGGCGACCATCAACACGATGGTCGACCAGTTGTCGTCGTTCGCCGACGAGGTCATTCGCGTGGCGGGCGAGGTGGGGACGCAGGGCAATCTCGGCGGGCAGGCCGTCGCACGGGGCGTGTCAGGCACCTGGAAGGATCTCACCGACAACGTCAACTCGATGGCCAACAACCTGACCAGCCAGGTCCGCAACATCGCCCAGGTCACCACCGCCGTGGCTCGCGGTGACCTGTCGAAGAAGATCGATGTTGACGCGCGTGGGGAGATCCTGGAGCTCAAGACCACTATCAACACGATGGTCGACCAGCTGTCGTCCTTTGCCGCGGAGGTCACCCGGGTCGCCCGCGAGGTCGGCACCGAGGGGATACTCGGCGGGCAGGCCGAGGTCGAGGGCGTCTCGGGAACATGGAAGCGTCTGACGGAGAACGTCAACGAGCTCGCCGGCAATCTCACCCGTCAGGTGCGCGCGATCGCCGCGGTGACCAGTGCCGTCGCGGCCGGGGACCTCACCGGGTCCATCTCGGTGGAGGCCCGGGGGGAGGTCGCCGAACTCAAGGACAACATCAACGCAATGGTGCGGTCGCTGTACGAGACCACGCGCGCCAACCAGGAACAGGACTGGCTGAAGACCAACCTGGCCCGCATATCCGGTCTGATGCAGAAACATCGTGATCTCAATACCGTCACGGAACTGATCATGGATGAGCTCACTCCGCTGGTCGGCGCCCAGTACGGCACGTTCTTTCTGGCCGGATCCGGGGCGGACGCGCCCGCACTGCGTCTGATCGCCGGCTTCGGGTATCAGGCCCATCCCGACGTGCCGCGCGAATTCGACGTGGGACAGTCCCTGGTCGGGCAGGTGGCCAGGACCAAGAAATCGATCTTCATCGACCGGACCCCGGTCCATTACGTGAAGATCTCTTCCAGTCTCGGCCACGCCGAACCGGTCAATCTGATCGTCCTTCCCGTCCTCTTCGAAGACCATGTTCTCGGCGTTATCGAACTCGCCTCCTTCACCCCGTTCATGCAGGTGCACCGGGATTTCCTGGACCAGCTGATGGAAACCATCGGCGTCAACATCAATATCATTATCGCCAACTCGCGTACCGACGCGTTGCTGGACGAGTCGCAACGTCTTGCCGCCGAATTGCAGACGCGCT
>NZ_CAAAFT010000052.1:0-1689 GCF_900634765.1 Candidatus Protofrankia californiensis
AACCTGACCCCGAAGGAGGTCGAGTACGCCAACGTCATCCATTCCGCCGGCTCCGACCTCCTACAGCTCATCAACGACATCCTCGATCTTTCGAAAGTCGAGGCCGGCAAGATTGACATCCACCTGGAGCGCTTCGCCCTCAGTGAGCTTCTCGAGGACGTCCAGGCCACCTTCCGTCCGGTCATCGCGGAGAAGGGTCTGCGGTTCACCGTCGACGTCGCCGCCGACGTGCCGGACGCACTGATCAGCGATCAGCAGCGTCTGCAGCAGGTGCTGCGTAACCTGCTGTCCAACGCGGTCAAGTTCACCCAGCAGGGTGAGGTGGAACTTCGGATACGGATGGTCAGCGGCCGTGCCCTCGACGATGAGCAGCGCCCGGCCATCGCATTCTCTGTGATCGACACGGGCATCGGCATCGCCGAGGAGAACCTGGACAAGCTCTTCGGAGCCTTTCAGCAAGGTGATGGCAGCACCAGCCGCAGATTCGGCGGAACCGGCCTCGGCCTGTCCATTTCACGCGAGGTCGCGGCCCTGCTCGGCGGTGTGATCCGCGCTCAGAGCGAGTTCGGTCGGGGTAGCACCTTCACCCTTTATCTGCCGCTGTCCCTGCCCGTGTCCGCGCCCGAGGCGACCGGTGAACAAGCCCATGACCCCACGTTGCCGGCCGTTTCCGGTCTGCCGGCGCCTTCCGGTCTGCCGGTACCCGCGCCCACGCCGGTGCCGGAGCTCGCGCTGACGCCCGCCCGGCGCCGTCTGCTGGTGCTCGAACCCGATGACAACGGCCTGCTCGCTCTTCTCGCGAAAAACGTCGCCGCGGAACTCGCCGACACCCACAGATCCGTCCGCATCACCTCGGTAACGAGTCCCGACGACGCGATCGCGGCTCTTTCCGCGACGCTGTACGACTGCGTCGTGCTCGACCTGGCCCTTCCCGGCTCGTCCGCATTCGATTTCCTCGAAAGGCTCCAGGAAAGCCAGGACCTGCAGCAGCCGCCGATCTTCGCGTACCCTGCGCACAGGATCGGCGTCAGTCGGCAGCGCCTCGCTCAGGCCCGTTTCCGGATCCGCCGTATGGAGCCGCTGTCCTCCCTGGACGAGCTTCGCGAACGCATTGTCTCGCAGCTGTCCGCCGACCGTCCGGACAGTACCGATCAGCCGGATGGTGTGGTGCCCTTCGCCGCAGTCCCGACGGAGACCGCGGTATTGCCCGGTGACGGTGACGCCCTGACATACGACGCGCTCCGCGACCGTAAGATTCTTGTGATCGACGACGACGTCCGGAACGTGTTTGCCATCACCGGCATCCTCGAACTTTACGGTCTGATCGTGATCCACGCGCCCGACGGACGTATGGGTATCGATGTCCTGCTCGCCACCGACGGCGTCGACCTCATTCTCGTGGACGTGATGATGCCGGAAATGGATGGTTACGCCACGATGACGGCGATCCGGGAAATACCCCGTTTTGTCACGTTGCCGATTATTGCCGTCACCGCGAAGGCCATGCCGGGCGACCGGCAGAAGTGTCTCGCCGCCGGTGCCGACGACTATGTGACCAAGCCGGTCGACACCGACGAGCTCCTCGGCTGTATACGACGGCGGCTCGCTCACCAGGAGTCCGGCGGTAAGAAGGCTCTGTGATCAATGCCCTTGTCCGGGCGGCAGAGGTCCGGGACTCAAGGTCAGGGA
>NZ_CAAAFT010000052.1:1977-5430 GCF_900634765.1 Candidatus Protofrankia californiensis
GGACCTTGAGTCCCGGACCTCTGCGTGTGGCCGCGGTGGAGTAACGGCCCGCAGCGGGCGATCCGTGGCCGCCTGCGTACCGTCAGCCCACTTCCCGACCGGGATGAACCCACGGCTGGCCGAGATTGAACCCACGGCTGGCCGAGATGAATTCACGGCGAATATCTGACGAGCGGGCAGCGTAAAGCGCTCCGACCCCAACCAAAACCCATACGGTCGCTGAATCGTCATATCGGCCCAACCGTGCATTCGGGGATGAGGCGAAACGTGGGCTGGCTGAGTGCCGAGAACATCGTGGCCGTGCTCACCGCGGTGCTCGGCATCGTGGCGGCCTTCGCCGTGGTCTGGTACGAGCGCCGGGTCCCGCGCCGCAGACGCATCGGCTATCGCGTGCAGATGGACACCCCTATCGGCAGCGACAACCGCAGCGGGCAGGGCCAGGCGAACATACGGCTCGGCCTGTTCAACGACCTCCCCGACATGTCCGACGCCACCCTCGTCCTCCTGCGTATCGAAAACGACGGCGCGGAGAGCATCACCGACACCGACTACACCAGCAACGGCCTCACCGCCGTCTTCACCGAGCGCATCGTCAGGGGTGTCGCCGTCACCCAGCCCGACGCCGAGCACCTGATGGACCACTTCGCTCCGCCGGGGGCCATGCGGCACAGCGACAGCACGATCTACCTGCCCCGCGTCCCACTCAACCGCGGCCAGCACTACAAGCTGCTCGTGCTGCTCACCAGCGGTGGCGTCGGCTGCCACGTCCGGGTCACCGGCGGGATCCGCGACGGCGCGGTGATGCCCAACCGCAGCACGACGGTCGACGACACCCCGCCCCTGTTCAGCAGGCCCGCCCGCTGGATCACCATCCTGCTCACTCTCTGCGTCACGGCGTTGGCGATCATCATCGTCGTCCGCCGGAACGTGCCGCCTCCCATCGGCTGTGCCACGGGAAAGCTCACCGTCATCGGTTCCACGGCCTTTGCGCCGGTCGCGCGAGAAATCGCCGAGAAGTACGAGTCGGACTGCCCGGATTCAAAGATCACGGTGAACCCGCACGGCAGCAACGAGGGCATCCAGGAGCTGGCGGAGGCCGGTGGTGAGTCCGCGAGCGGGTCGTCACCAGCCGTGATCGCGGTCTACGATGGTTCCAAGCCGGACGGCTACCTGCAGATGACAGGGGAACGCGTTGCGGTCTCCGCATTCGCTCTGGTGGTGAACGACCAGGTATCGACCGGCAATCTGACGATCGACCAGATACGGAGGATCTATCGGGGTGACGTCCTCAACTGGAACCAGGTCGGCGGCCCCGACCTCCCCGTCCTGCTCGTAAGTCGGGACGCCAACTCCGGCACCCGTGACCTGTTCCGGCGGCGCATCCTCGACGGAGTCGGCGAACCGGCTCTGACCTCCCTGAACTGCGAGCACAGGAACTCCCCCCAGGACAGGGTCGTCCGCTGTGAACTCGACAGCACCGAGCGGGTACTGAGAACCGTGGCCAAGCTCCCGGGCGCCATCGGCTACAGCGAACTGCAGGCCGCCGTCATGTCCAAGGGCCTGCACACCCTGCGGATCAACGGCCAGGAGTCCTCGATCGAGGCCATCGGCGCCAGCACCTATCCCTTCACGGAGGTCGAATACGCCTACACCTACGGCAGGCCGCCCGCCGGCTCCCTCACCTCCAGTTTCCTGAACTACCTGACGAGGGGCAGCGGCCAGGACGTCATGAAGGCCTACGGGCACCTGCCGTGCTACAGCCCGGAGGGCTTCAAGCGCTGCCAGCAGTGACCGGCCACCCCCGCGGGTGCTGGATCACGAGGCCGCGCGGTTGACCACATGGGGCGGTGTCCTATCCGCGAGAGCCGGCTGAGCTGCTGTCGGCTGTATTTCCGGTTTCCGGGCGGGATCCGGACCGGGGCTGTCCGTCCTGCCGTCGGTTCCCGGCGCCGCTCGCAGGAGGCTACTGTCGGGGCGTGAAGACGGTGGCCAGGGCGGCGAGGGCGTCGGGCACGGCCCGGTAGTAGGCCCAGACACCGCGTTTGTCCCGGGTGATCAGCCCGGCGTCCACCAGGACTTTCAGGTGGTGGCTGACGGTGGGCTGGCTCAGGCCGAGGGGTTCGGTGAGTTCGCAGACGCAGGCTTCACCGTCCTCGTGGGCGTAGATCATCGACAGGAGTCGTAGGCGGGCGGGCACGGCGATCGCCTTGAGGACCGCCACGAGCCGGTCGGCTTCCTCGGCGGACAGCGGCGCCCGGGTCAACGGGGTGCAGCAGGCCGCGGGCGTCCCGGCGAGGTCGGGCGCCTCGGAATCCGTGCTCGGGGGGAGCGGGGTGGGCAGGGGTGCGGTCGCCATGTCGCCCAGCATGCCCCACCTATTGACAGCCGTCTATGCGTGGGGTCATCGTTGCATCCGACAGGACATAGACGCTGATCGATACGGATGGGGGCTGGTCGTGATGGCCAGGGTGCAGCTGGCATTGAACGTCTCCGACGTGGACGCGGCGGTCGACTTCTACACGCAGCTGTTCGGGGTCGGCCCGGCGAAGCGCCGGCCGGGGTATGCGAACTTCGCGGTCGACGTGCCGCCACTGAAGCTGGTGCTGATCGAGAACCCGCAGGCCCGGGGTGCCGGGGTGGCCGGGGCGCTCAACCATCTCGGCGTCGAGGTCGCCACCTCCGAGGAGGTGGCCGCGGCGACCGCGCGGCTGGCCGGGGCCGGGTTGGACACGGCGACCGAGGAGAACACCGCCTGCTGCTACGCGGTGCAGGACAAGGTCTGGGTCGACGATCCCGACGGCGCCCCGTGGGAGATCTACACGGTGCTCGCCGACATCCCCGACGGAGCGGGGGTGGGGCCGGTGTTGCGGATGGTGGAACCGGGCAGCGGGCCGGGCTCGGCCTGCGCGTGCGGGCCGGGTGGGGACTGCGGTCCGGCGGCGGACCTCGGTGACGCCGCGCCGGTCGTCACCGCCGGCCACGCAGGCCGCTGATGTCACAGGTAGGAAAAACGAGTCCGCCGCCGCTTGCGCGACGGCTGGTCGCGGAGGCGGTCGGCAGCATGCTGCTGGCCGCCCTGGTGATCGGTTCGGGGATCGCCGCAGCGCAGCTCAGCCCGGGGCAGAGCGGGTTGCAGCTGGTGGAGAACGCCGCGGCGACCGCCGCCGGCCTGTTTGCGATCATCTTGATGGTCGGGCCGGTGTCCGGGGGGCATTTCAATCCGGTGGTCTCCGCGGTGGACGCGGCGTTCGGTGGGCTGGCGTGGCGGGACGCCGCCGCCTACGTCCCCGTCCAGGTCGCCGGCTGTGTGGCCGGGGCGATCCTGGCGAACGTCATGTTCGACGCATCAGCGGTGTCGATCTCGACGCATCACCGGGCGTCCGGCCCGCATCTGCTTGCCGAGGTCGTCGCGACCGCCGGCCTCATCCTGCTGATCTTCGCTTTGGTGCGGTC
>NZ_CAAAFT010000052.1:5455-8320 GCF_900634765.1 Candidatus Protofrankia californiensis
GCTTTGGTGCGGTCCGGTCGGGGTGAGCGGGCGCCGGCGGCGGTCGGCGCCTACATCGGGGCGGCGTACTGGTTCACCAGCTCGACCAGCTTCGCGAACCCGGCGATCAGTGTCGGGCGGATGTTCTCCGACACGTTTGCCGGGATCGCCCCGGCCTCCGTCCCGGCGTTCATCGGCGCGCAGGCGGTGGGGGGCGTGGTCGGCTACGGGCTGGCGCGGCTGTTCTACCCACCGACTCCGGCTGCTCCCGGTCAGGCCGCGCAGGTTCTGCTGCCCCGCGACCAGCCCGCCGCGGCGTCCAACGGTGCCGCGGGAAGCCGTCTACCCGGAGGCATGTCATGACTCCATCAGACAATTCCGTTCCCTACAGCCCCGACAGTGACAGTCTTGCCGGTCTGGGCGGTGCGGCGGGTTTGGACCCTGCGACGCTGCGGATGCTGCGCACCCTGGTGACAAGGCTGGCCTACGACTACGACACCGCCTTCACCGCCGCCGAGGTCGAAGAGGTCTTCGGGGACTCCTTCCGGCGGCTCGCCGCGACCGCGCGGGTCACGACCTTCCTGCCGACCCTCGCCGGCCGGCTGGCCCGGGAACGCCTCGAGGCGCTCGGCATGACCCGCGGGCTGATCGCCAAGCGGGTCCCGGAGGTGCTGTTCGTCTGCGTCCACAATGCCGGGCGGTCCCAGATGGCCGCCGCGTTCACCCGCCACTACGCCGGGAGCGCTCTGCACATCCGCACCGGGGGATCCGACCCCTCCGAGGGTATTCATCCTGAAGTCGTCGCCGCGATGAAAGACGTCGGCCTGAGCCTGGATGAGGAGTTTCCCAAGCCGTTGACCGACGACATCCTGACCGCCGCCGACGTGGTCGTCACCATGGGCTGCGGGGACGCCTGCCCCTACCTGCCCGGGAAACGGTACGAGGACTGGCCCATCGACGACCCCGCCGGTGCCGATGCGGCGACGGTCGCGCGGATTCGTGACGACATCGACCAGCGGGTCCGGGGCCTGCTCGCCAGCCTGCTGCCCGACCTGACCCTGCCCGCCCGCTGACACTTCGCGGGCCGGGCATGCCGCGTCCAGCCTGGCCCGCGGCATCATCATCGTGGAGAAAGGATCTGGTGCATGTCCGAGAAGCCCTCGGTGCTGTTCGTCTGCGTCCACAATGCCGGGCGGTCCCAGATGGCTGCCGGCTGGCTGACTCATCTGGCCGGTGACACCGTCGAGGTGCGTTCGGCCGGGTCGATGCCTGCCGAGCAGGTCAATCCGGTTGCGGTGGCGGCCATGGCCGAGGTCGGGATCGACCTCGCCGCCCAGAGCCCGAAGATCCTCACGGTGGAGGCGGTGGAAGCCTCCGATGTGGTGATCACCATGGGCTGCGGGGACGTCTGCCCGGTCTTCCCGGGGAAACGGTATGAGGACTGGAAACTCGACGACCCCGCCGGTCAGGACATCGATGCCGTCCGTCCGATCCGGGATGAGATCCGGGCTCGTGTCGAGAAACTCCTCGGGGAACTGTCGCCCGCCACCCCCTAGCGATCATCTTTGAAGGCGGCGTACCGGACAGTCCTCGAGGTTCACCAGTGCCGCCGGATAGTTGTCGAAATGCGGGGTGGTGAAGAACGGGGTGGTGAAGAAGACGCCCTGACGATCTGATCGGTAGCCCGGCAGGGCGAGCCATGTTCTGCTTCCGCATAATGCGACAGACCCGCATGATTGTCCCGTGACTGTCGATCGCGGGCTACTACTCGACCGGGTCGGTGAACTGGCTGAACGAGTGCGTGTGCTGCTGGAGCGTCCGGCGACGGGGGACGCCGGTGAGTCGCCGGAGCTGGCGCAGGCGCTTGCAACGGCTGGCGCCGAGATCCGCGCCGTGCTGTGTGCTCGGCCCGCACCCGATGCCCGGACGGCAGGTGAGCTGTGTCTGGGCCTGGTGGAGCTCAGGCGGTTGCAGGGAGAACTGCGCGAGCATGTGGTGTCGTTGCGGTTCGCGGCGGTGGCGCGGATCCACCACGGGCTGGCCAAGCTGCGGGCGTATGAGACCGTCGCCGAGTTGCTGCCCGCGGCGGCGGCCGAGCTCGGGGCGCGTTGTGACTTCGACCGGACGGTGATCTCGCGGCGTCGGGGGTCGACGTGGCGCGCGGAGGCGGTCTGGCTGGCGCCGGGACTGGATCCGCGCGTGTCGCGGGCGACGGAGTCGTATCTGCGTGGGACGTGGATCCCGTTGGGGCCCGGGGTTTTGGAGACGGAGCTGATCCGCAGGCGCGCGGCCGAGGTGATCGCGGCCGATGATCCGCGGACCAACAAGGAGCTGATGGCCGTGTCGGACAGCGTGGGATACGTGGCCTCGCCGGTGATGCCGGCGGGACGGGTGATCGGCTTCCTGCAGGCCGACTGCTACGGGTCGCGTCGCGAGTTGACGACACTGGATCGTGACAATCTGTGGACGTTCGCCCAGGGCTTTGGTCTGCTGTTCGAGCGCACGGTGCTGCTGGAGCGGCTCGCCCAGCAGCGGACGCGGGCGCGCGAGGCATTCGACCTGGCCGAGCGGCAATTGCAGCAGCTCGCCGAGGACGAGATCCTGCTCGCCCAGAACGACCGGGAGCTCGGAGCCGTCGCTTACCGCGCTGCCGAGTTCTTCCGGCCTGCGGCCGCTGCGGAAGGGGTGGAGAGCCTGCTGACCGCACGCGAGCGGAAGATCGTCGAACTCATGATCACCGGCGCGCGCAACAGCGAGATCGCCGACCGGTTGGTGGTCAGCGAGGACACGGTCAAGTCTCACGTCAAGAGCGTGCTGCGCAAGCTGGGTTCGTCCAATCGTGCGGAAGCGGTGTCGCGATACCTCAAGCTCGCCAGGCCCCAGATA
>NZ_CAAAFT010000052.1:8859-18393 GCF_900634765.1 Candidatus Protofrankia californiensis
TGAGGCCCCGGACATGAGCAAGCAGACCACGGATCTGGTCGAGCGTGCCGCGCGACTGCTGGGCAGCGAGCCGAACCTGGACGGTGAGGACGTGGCGGACGCGCTGAGCGCGGCGTGCACCGAGCGATTACTGTCGGGTGCGCCCGACGCCGAGTCGACCGCGGCGCTGGCGCAGCTGGTCTGCGATCTCCAGGACCTGGCCCTCGAGCAGGCCGAAACGCGGATGGCGTCGCGAGCGCGACGCATCGCCCGCTGTGAACGGGGGCTCGGTCTGTTGCGCACGGTGACCAGCCCGAAGGCGCTGGAGGGCCGGGTATGCGGGGAGATCGTGGCGAACTGCGGGCTCGAGCGGGTACTGCTCTCGCGCGTCGAGGACGGCGTCTGGCGGCCGTGGAAGGTCAACAACGTGGTGCGGGACGAGCCGTGGTTCGCCGAATGGGTCCAGCGCGAGATCCCGCTGGACGATTTTGTCCTCGAAGCACGGCTGCTGAGCGAACGCCAACCGGGCTTGGTGACGAACACCGCGGACCCGCGGGTACATCCGATCATCCGGGCTGGCGGAGCGACATCGTATGTGGTGGCACCGATCACTCCAGCTGGGCGTGTCATCGGTTTCCTGCACGCCGACCACGGGCGCGGCGGACGGGTCTGTGACGAGACCGACCGCGACGTGCTGTGGGCGTTCAGCGAGGGCTTCGGCCACCTCTACGAACGCTCTGTGCTTGTAGAGCGCCTGCGTTTGCAGCGCGACCGCGTGCGCCAGACGCTGGCCGTCGTCGACACCGCGCTGGAGGAACTCACCGAGGCCGAGATCGAGCTCGTCACCGCCCCCGACGACGACACCCCCATCACCCGGACGGCGTCATCGGTGTTCCGCAGCGAAGGCGGTCTCGATGAGTTGACGGCTCGTGAACGCGAGGTGCTCGAGCTCATTGCGGGCGGCGCCAGCAACCAGGAGATCGCCGAGCAGCTCGTCATCACCGTCGGCACGGTCAAGACCCACGTCAAGCACATCCTCGCCAAGCTCGGCGCCGTCAACCGCTCCCAGGCGATCGCGGCCTACCACGGCGTCGCCCAGGATTGAACGTCGCCCAGGATTGGACACCGCACGTCTACCACCTCCGGGCGGAAATACCACCAGCAGGGAAGATGACCTGCCGCGGGCGATGGACGACCATGGATCACCCGACCCGACCCGAGCTTCGCACCATGGCAACCTTCGATGTCACGCGGTCGTCGCGTTCGCAACGTGACCCTGTGATGTGGGAAAGTCGTCGTCCGCCAACCACTACAAACTTGCTTCCAGAGCGGTACGAAGGGGCAGCCATGCCAACAGCGCCTGTTGATCACCATCTCGACCTGACCACCCAGGACATCCTCACATACGGCAGTTGGGGCCTTACGTTAGTCCTCCTCGGTGTTGCGATACACCTGGGACGGAAGGAAAGAACTCCCTTTTACGCGCTGATCGTTCTCGCCGCCATGGTGGCAGCCTTCGCCGAGCCGCTCTACGACGCGGGCCTGATGCTCTACTTCTATTCGACCGAAGGCATGTACACCCATTTCACTGCCTTCGGCATCCCGCAGCCGGTCTGGACCCACAGCGGCTACGCCGTGCTCTACGCGGCACCCGCGATCATGATTACCCGCAAGATCCGACTCGGCACGCTGACGCGAAACGGGCTGTTCGCCTGGGCAGGCGTCGAGCTGCTGATGTCCTGCACGTTCGAGATGATCGGTATCAACGGCGGCGCCTACACGTATTGGGGACCGCACGAGCTGCGTATCCTCGACTATCCGCTGGTCATCGGCGTGCTCGAGGCGGCGCAGGTGATATGTTTCGCCGTTGCAGCAACCCAGCTGCGCGAGCGGGTGAAGAGCCCCGTCGGTCTGCTGGGCCTGTTCGTCCTGTTTCCCTGCACGTTCTTCATGGCGAACTTCGGTGCCGGCTCACCGGTGATTATCGCCTTGCACCTGGAGGACACCTCGCGCCTGATCGTGGCGTTGGCATCACTGCTGAGCATTGCGTTCGCCGCGGCGGCGATCCGTGGCGCCAGCTCGTTCCTGCCAACCACCGCCGGACAGAGCGAAGCGGCAACTGTCGGCAGTCCCGTCGGCGGATTCTCGCGGGTGAGAATAGCCGCTGACGTGCCCACGGGTGGACCGGTCGCAACGCCGTCCACAGCGAAGTAGACCGCCCCGCGCGGACTGTTCGTCCCGGTGTTGGAGCAGCACCGGGACGAACAGGTGTCGCAGTGGCTGCGTGGACGATGGATCGTCCGCGCAGGGCCACATAGCTAAGTGGCATGTGTGCATTAGTGGCCGGATCTGCGGCCTTGTCCGTCGGATTCGCTGATCAAAAAAGTTCAGGGCTCCGCGCCGGGTGATCGGCTGGGATGTGGAGTCACTCCGGCCCGGTCTGTTCGTCCTCGGCGAGTACGAGGCCGAGGAGACCTGGGAAACGGGCGTCGAACTCCGCGCGGCGAAGCCGATTGAGCCGGCGCGGCCCCTGGTCGACCTGCTCGAGCAGCCCTGCGGCCCGCAGGACGGCGAAGTGGTGGCTGGCGGTTGCCTTCGACACCGGCAGGTCGAACGTGCCGCAGGCGTGGGTGAACTCCGGCTCGCCCGCCAGCGTCCGCAGGATCAGCCGGCGAACCGGGTCCGCGAGCGCATCCAGGGCACCCTGCAAGGTCACGTCGCCCGGATCGGTGTGTCGCAGGCTCCGGGCGCGTCGCGCCTGATCGACCATCGTCTTCTCGGACTCCTCATACGTTCGATAGGCATCGTACACTGGCGAATATTCGACCCCCATCGAACATGTGAGGGAGATCGTCATGGCGATACCGATAGGACGGGTGGGTATCTGGTCCCCGTCGTACGTCTGGAACACCGACGACGCCCGCGAGGCGGCGGCGGAGATCGATGCTCTGGGCTACGGAGCTCTGTGGCTCGGCGCCGCCGCGCCTGACCTGCGCCTACCCGAGGATCTGCTCGCCGCCACGGACCGGCTGGTCCTGGCCACCGGGATCGTCAACGTGTGGGCGGCCGATGCGGCGGAACTGGCCGCGGGCTTCCACCGGCTGGCGAAGGCCTACCCGAACCGGTTCCTGCTCGGACTGGGTGTCAGCCATGCACCGGTCGTGCAGAAGCTGGGTAAGGCCTACACCCGGCCGCTGAACTATCTTGCCGGCTACCTCGACGCTCTTGACAACGCACCCGAGCCGGTTCCCGTCGACCAGCGGGTGCTCGCGGCGCTCGGCCCGAAGGCGCTCACCCTGGCGGCGCAACGATCGGCCGGCGCCCATCCCTACCTTGTCACGCCCGAACACACCCGCATCGCCCGCGAGACACTCGGCCCCGGCCCGCTGCTCGTCCCCGAGCAGAAAGTCGTCCTGGAAACCGACCCGTCCACCGCCAGAGCCCTTGCCCGCGCCGGCGTCCGTTACTACCTCGGGCTACCCAACTACGTGCGCAACCTGCTGGCCCTCGGCTTCACCGAGGACGACGTCGCCGGTGACGGCAGCGAGCGGCTCGTCGACACCCTCGTCGCCTGGGGTACCCCCGACCAGATCGCGAAGCGCATCACCGAGCACCACGACGCCGGCGCGGACCACGTGGCCGTACAGGTCGTCTCACCAGCCGCCGACTCGACCGCCTGGACCGGTCGACCAGCCAGGGAGGAGTGGCGCGCCCTCGCCGCCGCGCTTCTGTAAGGAAACAGACGCCTGTAAGGAACACGACGCGATGCCACCCGAGGGGCTGTACGAGAAACCGGTGTAACGGCGATGTTTAAGCGTCTCCGCAGGTCACGGCCTTACCCTGGAGATCATCGATCAAGATTCTCTGACGCTCCCACGGTGGCCATCGCCGAACTGATGGAGGTGCGAGAAAAACTGATGGAGGTACGAGAAAACGAGCCGGGCGGTTGATCTGTATGTGCCGTTACCGTCGATGCGTGCGGGAACGGCCTCGTCGATGCAGGTGATCATGCGCATCATATCGACCCGCATTACGAGCTGAGGGAAAAGGCTGATGGCCATGGTAAGTAGGGCTCATGGTCGAGTGGAACGGGAGTTCTTGGCGGTCTCCAGCAGTGCGATGGGATCGATGCTTCGGCCATCCGCGGTCTCGTGATCGTAGACATGGCGTACAAGGTGAAGCCATTGGCGGTGCTTGGCGATCGTCACGAAGCTGGTGAGGATGCCTGGCGAGAGGATGAGGGCGAGGAGAAAGTGGAGGTCCACCGTGGCTCCCGGCTTAGGCGATCCACAGTGCCCGAATGGCCCCCCTTGGATCGCGTAAGTCACTATGCCAGCGCGTGCTTCCCGGTGCAAGGGGAGTCTGATCCCCATGCTTCCTCGGTCTCGGCAGAGCCAAGGTCGTGGGCGCCTGCGCGGACATTCTGGTTGCTCAGGAGTGTGTCAGGTCCTGGGTGCCGAGGACACGGAGCAGGTCGAGTGCGTCGGCACTCGCGGTGCCCGGCTGAGTGGTGTAGACGACGAGTCGCTGATCGGCATCGGGCAGGTGCAACACGTCGCAGTCGACTTCGATCGTGCCGACCTGCGGATGGGCGATCCGCTTCCTGCTGCTGCGGCGGACCGCTGCCTCCCGCTGTTGCCAGCGCCACTCGAAGTCGGGGCTGACGCGACGCAGCTCGGCGACGAGGCTGCGCAGCCCCGGGTCGTGCGGGTAGCGGGCGGCAGCGGAGCGCAGCTCGGCAACCGCCTCGACGGCGGCGGCTTCCTCCTCCTCAGGAGTGCGGAGCAGACGGTTGGGACAGCGCGCATCGCTGGTGAACCGCCACCAGACGACGTTGCGGTGGCCCGGCGGCCACACGGTGAAGTCGCCGAGCAGGGCGGCAGCCAGCGGGTTCCAGGCGAGGATCTCGCCTTTGGCGTCGTGCAGGATCGCCGGGTCGGACAGCCGGTCGAGCAGGCGCTCGATGCTGGGGCGGACCGTGCCGGTGATGCGGCCTGCCCGGGGTGGCGGTGTGCCGGCCAGGTGGAACAGATGGTTGCGCTCGTCGTCGGTCAGGCGTAGCGCCCGCGCGAGCGCGGTGAGGACGGACTCCGACGGGTGCGGCCCGCGGCCCTGCTCGAGCCGGACGAGGTAGTCCGTCGAGATCCCGGCGAGGGCGGCCACCTCCTCGCGGCGCAGCCCGGGGGTGCGACGCCGGGGCCCGTGCGGGAGCCCGACGGCGGCGGGGTCCAGCCGGGCCCGCCACGTCCTGAGGGTGGCGGCGAGTTCGACGCGGTCCACAAGCCAGGATGCCCCGGAAACCGTCGGGGTTGCCTGGGATCGCCGCTCCCATGTTCGGCTGTCCCTGGTCCGGCCGGCGTGGGCGGGCCACGGTTGGCTGTATGAGCGACATCGTGAACGACGATGCTGTGAACGACATCGTGCTGATCACCGGGGCGAACAAGGGCCTGGGCTACGAGACGGCGCGGCGGCTGGGCGAGCGGGGTGCGACGGTGCTTCTCGGGGCCCGGGATACCGCCGCCGGCAGCGCGGCCCTGCAGCAGCTCGCCGTCGGCGGCGTGGACGTGCGGTTCGTGCCGGTGGACGTGACGTCGGATGCCTCCGTGGAGAAGGCGGCGGCCGAGGTTGAGGCGGGGTTCGGGCGTCTTGACGTGCTGGTGAACAACGCCGGGATCATCGGCGGTCGTACGCCGGTGCCCGAGGCCGGGCCGGAGGACTTCCGGCTCTGTTACGAGACGAATGTCTTCGGGCCGGTACGGATGATGCGCGCGTTCATTCCGCTGCTGCGGCGCTCGACGCTCCCGCGGGTCGTGATGGTGTCGAGCGGAATGGGCTCCCTCGCCATCACCACCGATCCGGCGCGCTTGGAGTCGGGCATCGTCAGTCTCGTCTACCCGTCATCGAAAGCCGCCCTGAATATGATCACAACTCAGTATGCGAAGGCCCTCCCCGGCTTCAAGGTGAACGCGGTGGACCCCGGGTACACCGCCACCGACCTCAACGGACACTCCGGTTACAAGAGCGTCGAGCAGGGCGCTGAGATCATCGTACGGATGGCCACGGTGGATGCCGACGGTCCGACCGGCGGTTACCTCGACGACCATGGGATCGTTCCCTGGTAGAGCGTCACCCGGCTCGACCGCTTTCCGAAGAAGCCGTAGGTGGAAACCGGGGTCTGTAACGACGGTTTCTGCCTACAGATGCGGAAACCGTAGGTGGAAACTGCTGCCATGGCGACGGTTTCTACCTACACGTTTGCGGTAGGGGAGCGGATGTCGTCGTCCGGCGTCCAGCGAACACGTGTTCAGGATATGGGACAAGGGTCATACTGTCTCCATGAGCCGTTCCCGCAGCATTGTCGAAGCGCTTTTGGTCGGTGGTCAGCCCACATCCCACAGCCGGACGATTCTGTCGTCGCCGGCGCTGGCCAGGGTACGGCCGTCCGGGGCGAACGCCACCGCCTTCACCCAGCCGGTGTGACCGGTCAGGGCTTTGCCGAGTGGACGCGGAGCGGACCGGGCGGTGATGTCCCACAGCCGCACGGTTCTGTCGTCGCCGGCGCTGGCCAGAATCGTGCCGTCCGGGGAGAACGCCATCGCACCTATCCGGCCGGTGTGGCCGATCAGCGGCGGGCCGAGCAGGCGGGGGCTGCGGGCGGCGTGGCTGCTCAGCGGTGAACTGAGCAGGCGGAGGCGGCGGGCGGTGATGTCCCACAATCGCACCGTCCTGTCGACGCCGGCGGTGGCCACGGTGCGGCCGTCCGGGGAGAACTCCACTGACCACACGTCGCCAATGTGACCGGTCAGCGGGGGGTCGAGCGGGCGGGGACGGCGGGTGGTGATATCCCACAATCGCACTGTCCCGTCACTCCCACCGTTGTCGTTGGCGCCGGTGTTGCCGTTGGCGCTGGCCAGGATGCGTCCGTCCGGAGTCAGCACGACCGACCGCACCGAGCCGATGGAGCCGGCCAGGGGCGGGCCGAGCGGGCAGGGGGCCGAGCGGTCCGCCACGTTCCACAGCCGCACGGTTCCGTCCTTGCCGGCGCTGGCCAGGATGCGGCCGTCCGGCGAGAAGAGCACCGACCACACCCGATCGGTGTGGCCGGTCAGCGGCGGGCCGAGCGGTCGGGGACGGCCGGCGGTGACGTCCCACAATCGCACTCCACGGTCGGCCCCGGCACTGACCAGGATCTCCCCGTCCGGGGAGAACGCCACCGCGTCCACCCGGTCGGTGTGGCCGGTCAGGGGCTTGCCGATCGGACGGGGGGCGGAGTGGTCGGCCACATCCCACAACCGCACGGTGTGGTCCGCGCTGGCGCTGGCCAGGATGCGGCCGTTCGGGGAGAAGCCCACCGAGATCACCCAGCCGGTGTGGCCGGCCAGCCGCTGACTGGGGCGGTGGGAGGCGGAAGTCGGTGCCTGCCGGGAGACCGGTGCCGCTGCTGGTGCCTTCCGGCTGACCGGAGCAGGTGCCGCAGTCGGTGCCTGCCGGGATGCCGGTGCCGCTGCGTGCCGGGCGACCGGTGCCGGTGTCGGCCGGACGGGCTGCGGTTGCTGCAGGGGACGGGTGGTGGCCGCGCGGGTGGGGCCGGCGGCGGAGGTGTGGACGGAGGGTGGGCGTGCGACCGGCTCCTCGACGTGGGGCTGCGCGACTACCTTCACCTTCACCCCCGAGGGCGTCACCGGAACGGTCCCACCCCCGGCGGAGGGCACTGGAACGGCACCACCCCCGGCGGACGGTGCGGGAGCGGCGCCGGTAGCGGTACCGTCACCGACGCGACGGTGGTCCAGTGCGGACGGGGGCAGCGTCGGGTCGAACGGCGACACCCCGGCGGGGCGCCCGCAGTCCCACATCCGCACGGTGTGGTCCGCGCCGGCGCTGGCCAACGTGCGGCTGTCCGGGGCGAACGCCACCACGTTCACGACGCTGGTGTGGCCGGTCAGCGGTCCACCGAGCGGACGGGGTGCGGACCGGTCGGCGACATCCCACAGCCGTATTGCCTTGTCGTCACCGGCGCTGGCCAGCGTCCGGCCGTCTGGGGTGAATGTCACTGACCGTATCCGTCCAGTGTGGCCGGTCAGTGGTTCGCCAAGCAGGCGGGGTGCGGACGGGTCGGCGACATCCCACAGTCGCACCATCTTGTCGGCGCCGGCAGTCGCCAGGATCGCGCCGTCCGGGGTGAACGCCACCGACCACACCCGTCCGGTGTGGCCGGTCAGCGGCTCACCGAGTGGACGGGTAGCGGCCCGGTCCGTCACATCCCACAACCGCACCGTCCCGTCCGGACTGTTACCAGCGGTAACTAGCGTGCGGCCGTCCGGGGCGAACACCGCTGTATCCACCTGGTCGGTGTGGCCGGTCGTCAGCTCACTGAGCAGGCGGGGTGTGGATCGGTCGGCGACATCCCACAATCGGACCGCCTTGCCGTTGCCGGCGGTGGCCAGCGTGCAGCCGTCCGGGGTGAATATCACCGAGCGTATCCGGCCGGTGTGGCCGATCGCCGGTTCACCGAGTAGACGGGGTGCGGATCGGTCGGCGACATCCCACAGTCGCACCATCTTGCCGTTTCCGGTAGTAGCCAGTATATGGCCGTCCGGAGTGAACGCTACCGAGAACACCGGATCGGTGTGGCCGGTGAGCGGTTGGCCGAGCGGGCGGGGAGCGGACAGGTCCGTCACATCCCACAGTCGCACCGTGTAATCGTTACCGGCGGTGGCGACGGTACAGCCGTCCGGGGCGAACGCCAGCGAGAACACCGAGCTGATGTGACCGGCCAGTGGCTGGCCGAGCGGACGGGGGGAGCGGGCCGGTGCCCGCCGGAGCATCTCCGCCAGCGGGGCCGCAGCCGCCGGCGGAGCTACCACCGGAGCTACCACCGGAGCTGCCGGAGCGACTGGTGGAGCTGCTGGAACGGCCGGCGGAGCCACCGTTGATGTTGCCACCATTGATGTCGCCACCGTGGTCACCGCCGGAGCAGGGCCACCTCCGGCAGGCGGCACAGCGTCGGTGTCGGTGGCGGGGCGGCGGTGACCGAGGGCGGTCGGGGGCAGGGTCGGATCGAACGGTGACACCTTGGCGGGCAGCTCGCAGGCCCACAGCCGCACTGCCTTGTCGTTGCCGGCGCTGGCCAGGGTGCGGCCGTCCGGGGCGAACGCCACTGACCAGACCGAGTCGGTGTGGCCGGTGAGGGGTTGGCTGAGCGGACGGGGGCTGGACGGGTCGGTCACGTCCCACAGTCGCACTGCGCGATCGTTGCTGGCGCCGGCGCTGGCCAGCGTGCGGCCGTCCGGGGAGAACGCCACCGAGCGCACCTGGTCGGTGTGGCCGGTGAGGGGTTGGCCGAGGGCGCGGGGTGTGCGCGGGTCGGCTACGTCCCACAGCCTCACCGTCTTGTCACCGCCGGCGCTGGCCAGAATCCTGCCGTCCGGGGAGAACGCCACCGAGAACACCCGGTTGGTGTGGCCGGTCAGCTGGCCGAGCGGGCGGGGGGCGGATCGGTCGGTCACGTTCCACAGTCGCACCGTCTTGTCGTTGCCGGCGCTGGCCAGGGTGCGG